>JACQEC010000286.1 GCA_016200765.1 Chloroflexota bacterium
AAACGCGCGGAACTGCGAGATATCGGTGCCGGCCACAAACGCCCGCTCGCCCGCGCCGCGCAAGACCAGCACGCGCACGCGCTCGTCGGCGTCCATCCGCTCGCACGCCTGATACAGCCCCTCGTACATCGCCCACGTCATCGCGTTGCGCGCCTGCGGGCGATTAAAGGTCAGCCACGCGACGGCGCCATCTATTTCTAAGATCAGTTCATCCGTGCCGAGGGCTATCGTTTCCATGCGACTGTCCTTGGTGCGTTAAGCGTTGAGCGTTGGCGCGTTGAGTGTTAGCGCGTTTGAGCGGTTTAACGCGGAACGCGCTAACGCGCAACGGCATATAGTACGATTGCAAGCGTGACGAGCATGAACAAGCACCCCGAACGGCTTGCAGTCTTTCGCCCTTGAGACAGCCTCGCCACATCCTCAATCCCGAAGGTCGTGCGCCGGTAGACGCGGTTGTAGAGGGCTCTGCGCGGGTTGGTCAGCCAGCCCCAGCCGCGCGGCGCTTTCAGCCCCAGCGAGTGCCGCACATAGCGTTTCCACGAGGTGCGGGCGGCGATGCGCTTGCGGATAGATGGTCTGCGAAATCCAAATCTCATGCTGTCCTCCGCGCTCATTCTGAATAGAAACCGCCACGCGCAAGATCACAGCGCGTGGCGGCGCGGCCTAGACCGTTTAACCGTCTATTTGCTCCCGATCACCTGATCCATCGGCTTGTCGTTGATGAACACTTCGACATCGGTCACGGTCGAGAACTGCAAGGCCGTCTGCCTGATCTGTTCGGTGAAGCGGGGCGTGTCGCACGTGCCACCCAGCGCGGTCGTGCCGGTCAACTTGATGGTCGCTTTCCCATTCACGAGGGAGAGGCTCTCAAGGGTCAGATTGGACTGGTAGAGCGCGTTATAATAGCCGGTCTGCCCATAAATCCGCTCATGAATGCTTAGCAGTTCCGTAATCGCGGCTCTCAAGAATCCCAGCGTTTGCTGGACGGCCCGGGTTACCGGCACGGCGCTATCGCCACAGCCGACCTTCACGCCCGATTTGCCGTTATCGTCGAGGGCAATCAGGAAAATCTTGAGCGTGGTCGGGGTGCCGGTGATGGTGCGCGTGGGTGTCGGCGGCACAGTCGCGGTGGCCGGCGCCGTAGCCGTGGGCGGCGCGCCCGATGTCGAGGCGGGCTTGGCCGTCGCGGTTGCGGCAAGGGTCGGGCTGGGCACAGTCGTCGCCGCGCTCAAGACGCGCGTGGGCGCGATGGTGGGCGTGGCGGTTGAATTGCTTGGCAGGGCTACAGTCGGGACGGTCGTCGGGACATCCAGTTTCGCTTCCGAGGTCGGCGCGGGTCGCTCGCAGGCGACGAGCAGGATGGCCATGAGCGCGAGCACCGCCGCCCAGATGGGGGTGGTGAACAGTCTCGCGGAGCGTTTGATTTTCATGAATTGTCACCTCGCTGAAAGAGGATGAGGCGCACGGGTAGCACCACACTTAAGCGTGGTGACACATTATTGGGTTCCAGGCACTCGATTTCTAGCCTAAATTGAACAGGCTTGAGCATGGAATCCGTCTCGAAAGTGCCCCACCACGCTTTAGTGGAGTGCTACCGGCGCACGTTCTCTCCCATTTTAACGCCGCCTTGACGAAACGCAAAAAGCCCCAGCGACATGCGCGCCGCCGGGGGCTAGACGACCCTCATGCGCTTGCTGTGATCCTTGGCGCCCCGCATATAGACGATGCCTTGCTGTTGTAGAGCCTCCTCAACCATCTGCTCGACGACCCGGCGGTCGCCGGTGGGAATGACCGCCTGCTCGTGCGCTTCCTGCAGGACGGGCGGGTAGGGAGGATAGACGCCACTGCGCCGGCACTGGTCATAGATGATTGCGTGGGTCCGGTTCAAGAGCTCCGCGTCGCGCATGACCCACTGCGGCGCTTCAATGCACGCGATCTCGTCGCCGGAGTTGAGATAGAAAAACTGGATCGTGTGCGCGCCGTAATCTTTGAGGATGGGCCGCTCAATCTCAAACACCTCGGAGCGCTGGCCCGGCGCCAGAAAGTTGAGCAGTTGGTAATCGCGCAGCCGCTTGAGGGCCAGCGACTTCATCCGCAGGTCTGGCAGGCAGCGGCACTGGGTGCAGTGGATGGGCGTATCTTGACAGACAAACGTGCGCAGGGCGTTGACCACGTACCGGCTGGAGGGGTGGCTGATGTAGGCGGCTACCGGGATGCGCGCTTCGCGGAACCGATCGAGCGCGCCGAAGAACGGCGCCAGCAATTGCCGGCGGATGTTGAGCGGCTCGCCTTCGAGGGGCCACAGCGTCAACTGGCCGTCGCTTAATGCAGCCAGCGGCAGGTCTCGCCCCTGACAGACGTCCCAGAGGGCGCACAGTTCATCCACCGCCCGCTTCGCTTCCAGCGCCGAGCCTTCCAGCTCCCGCTCTGTGTAATCCCCGTCGTCGCCCGTCAGTTGTAGCGCGTCGGCGTCATAAAGACGCGCGCTGGTGCTCATCTGCGCGTCGGGCTGGGAGCCATATTGCAGCCAGACGCACCCGATGTTGATGGCGCAGAAGCGCACCGGGCTGTGCCGGTCGGGCGGGATGCTCGAGCCGTCGGCGGCGGCCACGCCAAAATCGCGCGGGAGCGGCGGGCAGTCAAAGGCGCCGGTCAGCGTGGAGGGCACGTAGGCTTCGAGCCACGGGATCTTGTCGCGGCGTCTGCGGCGCTCCTGATACTTTGCGCGCAGTTGTTCCGGATCGGTGACGCGCAGCAGCTCGCGCGCCATCTCCAAATCTTGCTGGTATCGTTTGCCGGCGGCGCCAGCGGACAACTGCTCAATCTGGCGGCTGATATGGGTCAGGTCAAGGGGCATAGAGTTTACCGCGAGCTATTATAGCCTGAGCGGCGTGCGCCGTCCACATTTTGACACCCGTTCAAGGCTGATGCTATACTGAATGTGCCCGTCTGGAGGGATGGCAGAGTGGACGATTGCGGCGGTCTTGAAAACCGCTATGGCGCCTCGCGTCATCGGGGGTTCGAATCCCTCTCCCTCCGCAGTCAGTCGTTCGGTTCCGGTCTGACGACTGGCGATTGTCAGCGCGGGGAGGTGGCCGAGTGGTCGAAGGCGTCCGCCTGCTAAGCGGATATAGGGGTGTATAACTTCTATCGCGGGTTCGAATCCCGCCCTCTCCGCCAGTATCGAAACAGGATCAGGTATGTAAAAGGAAAACGCTATGTCGGAACCAGAATATGGGGTTATCCCGCAGGAAATGAATCAAGGGGCAAAGAGGCCATTGTCCTTTCTGCGGATAAATTTGAGGATTTGGAACTCTACGTTCCCGTATTTCGGCTCATTTCAGAGGGCTGGCTGGTTGATATTGCCGCGCCGCAAAAAGGACACATCACGGGGGAGAGCAATTGGTATTACATCAAGGCCAATAAGACGATTGATGACATAAACCCCGACGATTATGATTTTCTGCTGATCCCGGGCGGCAGGCCCGGCGGAGCGCCGACGGTGGTGCAGACGTCCACGAAAGCGCAGGCGATTGCACAATCGTTCTTTAGCCAGAACAAGCCAGTGGCGGCCATTTGTCACGGTCCCTGGCTGTTAGTTTCAGCCGGATTGGTCAGAGGCAGGCATCTGACTTCCTATTGGGGAGACGGGGTGCCGCAGGACATTCAGAAAGCCGGGGGCATTTGGGAAGACAAGGATGTGGTGGTGGATGGAAACCTCGTTACTTCCCGCTGGCCGATGGATATTGCCGCATTTACTCGCGAGATGATGAAAATGATTAAGGCAGGGCGAACTTAATCCCTGATGTTACGCGCAGAGGTCATAGCGAGCGTCTCCGCAGCATCTAACCCCCTCAACTTCTAACGGGGGCACAGCGGGGAGCACGTTTACGAAGCCATCTCCCTGCCGCCTGCAGGAGATGGCTTCGCCGCAATAGGCGCTTCTCGCCATGACGCGCGTAACGTGAGTTAATCAGAAAACTGATGAACAAAGATCAAGTTCATAAAGTTGTCCTCACCTTCGTTGTTTTTCTCTTTGCCGTTTCGGCTCTCGGATATTTCATCTTTCCATCCGGCATGCTGAAGATTGTGGGCATTACGAGTAATGCCCAGATGGATTTCTTGGTGCGAAGGCTTGCG
>JACQEC010000281.1 GCA_016200765.1 Chloroflexota bacterium
CCCGCGACCAAGTCTGACTACTGGATTCCGATTCGCCCCGCGACCGACACCGCGCTGTTCCTCGGCATCACGCGCTGGCTGATGGACAACCAGAAGTACGATGAGTTGTTCGTCAAGCGTTTCACCGATTTCCCCCTGCTCGTCCGTCTCGACACGCTCAAGAAACTGAACGCGAAGGATGTCTTCGCCGGTTACCAGCCCGCGCTGAAGGCCGCCGGGCCTTCGTTCACGATGCACGGATTGACGCCGGCGCAATACGAACGCCTCGGCGATTTCGTCGTGCGCGACTCGAAGACGGGCGAACTCAAAGCCATCACGCGCGACGACGTCGGCGCGGTCATGGACGCGAAGGGCCTTGACCCCGCGCTCGACTGGTCGGGCAAGGTGAGGCTGGCGGATGGCCGCGAGGTTGAAGTCATCACGCTCTGGGCGATGTACAAAGAACATCTGAAAGACTACGACCTCAACACGGTCGCCGACATCACCCACGCCCCGAAGAATCTGATCGAACGGCTGGCGAACGACATCGCGACCATCAAGCCTGCCGCCATCCACATCGGCGAGGGCGTCAACCACTGGTTCCACGCGACGCTCGCCAACCGCGCGCAGTTCCTGCCGCTGATGTTGACAGGCAACGTCGGCAAGCCGGGCGCGGGGCACTACACGTGGGCGGGCAACTACAAGGCCGCGCTCTTCCAGGGTTCGGCGGAAGTCGGGCCGGGCTTCAAGGGCTGGGTGGCCGAAGACCCGTTCAAGCCGAACCTCGATCCGAGCACGGCGGGCAAGGACATCGTCGCCCACGCCTACACCAAAGACGAAACGTCAATCTGCTGAACAACGCCAAGCACGCCTACGAGATGATCAAGAACGTCAATCCGGGCATCGAGTTGATCATCGTCAGCGATATTGAGATGACCGCCAGCGTCGAGTATGCGGACTTCGCGCTGGCGGCCAACTCGTGGGCGGAGTTCCAGTCGCTCGAAGTCACCGCGTCGTGCTCCAACCCGTTCCTGCAAATCTGGAAGGGCGGCGTCAAGCCGCTGTACGACACGCGCGACGACGCGCGCATCATGGGCGAAGTGGCGAAGGCGCTGGGCGACCGGTTGAACGACAAACGCTTTGCCGACTATTGGAAGTTCGCGCTCGAAGGCAAGACCGAAGTGTACATTCAACGTCTGCTCGATTCGTCGCTCACGACGACGGGCTATCAGGTCGGCGATATCATGGCGGGCCGCTACGGCGAGCCGGGCGCGGCGCTGATGATGTTCCGCACCTACCCGCGCATCGCGTTCTACGAGCAGATCAACGATTCGCTGCCGTTCTACACGGCCGACGGGCGCCTCGACTCGTACTGCGACATTCCTGAAGCCATCGAGTACGGCGAGAACATCATCAGCCACCGCGAGGGACCGGAGGCGACGCCCTACCTGCCCAACGTCATCGTCACCTCGTCGCGCTTCGTCAAGCCCGACGACTACGGCATCCCGTTGACGGCGGAAGGCTGGGAAGAGCGCACGGTGCGCAACGTGGCGCTGGGTTGGGACAAGGTGAAGCAGACGAAGAACCCGCTGTGGGAGAAAGGCTACAAGTTCTACTGTCTGACGCCCAAGACGCGCCACCGCGTCCACTCCTCGTGGAGCACGGTGGATTGGACGATCATCCTCGACTCGAACTTCGGCGATCCGTACCGCATGGATAAACGATTGCCGGGGCCCGGCGACCACCAACTGCACATGAACCCGCAAGCCGCGAAAGACATGGGCATCGAGGACGGTGATTACGTGTACGTGGACGCGAACTCCGCCGACCGGCCCTACATCGGCTGGAAGCCGAGCGACCCGTTCTACAAAGTCGCGCGCTTGATGTTGCGCGTGAAGTACAACCCGGCCTACCCGTACAACATCGTGATGCTCAAACACGCGCCGTTCATGGCGACGGAGAAATCGGTGAAGGCGCACGAAACGCGCCCTGACGGCCTTGCGATGTCGGAGGGCACGGGCTATCAGGCGAACTTGCGCTACGGCTCACAGCAATCGCTCACGCGCGATTGGTCAATGCCGATGCACCAGACCGACACGCTCTTCCACAAACAGAAGACGGCCATGCAGTTCATCTTCGGCGGCGAGGCTGATAACCACGCGCTGAACACCGTGCCGAAGGAGACGCTGGTCAAGGTGACGAAGGCCGAGGATGGCGGCATGGGCGGAAAGGGCAAATGGGAAGCGGTCGAGACGGGCTATACGCCCGGCCACGAGGGCGACTTCATGAAGCGGTATTTGAGCGGAGAGACCGTGAAGGTCAAGAAATAAACACTGATCATTGCGGAGAACAAGATGCTTTACCACGAATTCGAAGACGACGACCCGATGCAATTGGTCGGGATGGTCGTGCCCGGCGAGGACGGGCAACTGGAAGCGATGGCGGAGTGCTTCGTCGAGGAATATGTGCGGATGGGCTGGGATGAGCGGCGGCTGATGACGCTGTTCACCAACCCGATGTTTCTCGGCACGCATCGTATCTACCAGTTGAAGGGCGAAGACTACGTGCGCGACCTGATTCGCCAGACGTGCGCGAAGTGGGGCCTCACGTCA
>JACQEC010000282.1 GCA_016200765.1 Chloroflexota bacterium
GCAGTCGCTGGTGGTAAACGGAAAGATTTGGGCGATGGGCGGGCGCAACGCCGACGGGCCGACGGATATGATCGAGGTCTTTGACCCGGCCACCCGGCAGTGGTCGCCGGGCGGGAAGTTGCCGGAGCCGCTGGCGGGCTTTGGCGCGGCCCTCGCCGACGACGGATTGCACATTGTCAAGTACGACCTGCACTACCTGTACAACTTCCAGAGCGGCCAATGGTCAAAACTGCCGGCGATGTTGACCTCGCGCCATGGCCTGCAGTTGACCTACATTGACGGTCTGCTGTTCGCGGTGGGCGGCTGTATGCCCGGCGATGGCACCCTGTTTGACGTCGCCAAGAACGAAGCCTTCGTCATCCGCGCGCCCTCCAAAAGGTAGCGATCATGAAGAAGCGATTCCCGCTGTTATACTACCAGACCTACCACCACAGTTGGCGCGGGTCTGCGCTGACTCTGCTCGTCGTCGCCGGAGGATTGCGCGTGTGGGGAGCGCCCGCCCTGCGCGATTACGAGGCGGTGCTGACGCTGGCGGCCGGACTGGGCGCGCTCGTGTGGGTGCTGGGCAGTGCGCTCAGCCGGATGGCGTTTGTGGCCGTGAGCCAGGACAGTCTGGCGATCCAACTGCCGCTCTGGCGCGTGCGGTTCCCGTTTGAGGCGATGACCCTGACGCGGCTGGTGGCGTTCGACTCTATCTCGCCGTCGAAGGCCGAAGACGATTGGCTGCGCGACCGGAGCGCGCTGGTGGTTGAGTTGAAGCGGTGGCCGATGCCGTTCGCGCTGGCGCGGTTCTGGCTGGGGCGCGAGTTTGCCGCGCCGAACCGTGTGGTGCTGCTGGTGGCGGACTGGGCTTCCCTGCGGCAGGGCATCGAGGCGGGGATTGCCCGCAAGCGGGTGCCGTTTTGATCAATTCACAAAGATGCTCGACCCGCCGCCGGTCTTGACGATGTCAATGCGCACGGGGAACGCATCTTTGAGCTCGTCTATGTGCGTGATGACGAGTATCTTCTCGAACTGCTCCTGCACGGCGTTGATCGCCTCGACCAGCCGCTCGCGCCCCTGCCCGTCCAGCGCGCCGAACCCCTCGTCAATGACCAGCGTCTGCAAGCGCGCTCCGGCGCGCCGCGCCAACAGCTTGGAGAGCGCGATGCGCACGGCGAAGTTGACCCGAAACGCCTCGCCGCCCGAATACATCTCGTAAGCGCGCGGCCCCAGTTCGTCGCTGATCACGATGTCGAGCGTTTCAATCACCGCGTCATCTTTGCGGGCGTTCACCTTCTCGCGCTGGGTCTCGAAATGCACCTGCATCCGCCCGCCGGACAGGTGCCCCAGCAGGGCGTTGGCCTCGTGCTCGATTTCGGGGATAGCCGCCTCGATCAGCATGGCCTGTATGCCCTTCTTGCCGAAGGCCACGCGCAGTTCCTCAAAAAGCCCGCGCTCCATCTGACTGTGCTTCAGGTCTTCTTGCTTCACCCCGAACTGCGCTTCCATGTTCTTGGCGTTCTCAACCCACTGGCGCGCGGCGCCCACCGCGCGGTTGAGGATGGCCGTGCGCCCTTGCAGGTCGTTGACCTGCCGCTGTTGGCCGGCGATGCGCTGTCCGACCTCGGCCAGCCGCGCGGTCTCGGCTTTCAGCGCCTGCCACTGCGTCTCGTCGGCGGCGACCGCCTGCCGCACGCGCTCCAGGTTGGCTTCAAGGTTGCCCAGCAGTTCGCGCTCGGCGGCCAACCGCTCGCGGGCGGCTTGCAGTTGGGCGTGATCGGGTTCGTAGAAGGCCAACTCGCTCAACAGGCGGCGCGCTTGCTCATGCTCCTCCGCTGAATAACCCAGCGCGCCCAACTTTGCGCTGACCTCTGCCAGCGCGGCTTGCTCATCGCGCGCGTAATCCTTTTGTTCCAGCGCGGTTTGCAGGGCCTGCCATTCCGCGGCCAGCCCGTCGCGCTCAACCTGCGCCTCCGACGCCTCGCGCAGCTTCTGGGTCAAGAGGGCTTCGCGCCCTTGCAAGGCCGCCTTGCGGCGCAAATCCAGTTCAATCTTATGCGCGCTGGTTTTCAGGTTCTCGACGTGCCATTTCAGATCGTTGATGGAGTCGCTGTTGGTGCGGTAGCCTTCGGCGTTCCTTTTGCCCTCCTCGCGGTACTCCTCGCTCACGCGGACGGCCTCTTCAGGCGAAATCGGCTGGCCGCAGACCGGGCAGGCGGCTCCGGCGGTCTGCAGGAGTTTGATCTTATCCTCAAGCGAGAGCATGTGCTTTTTCAACTGCTGGTTGACGCCGTTCAATTCGGCGACCTGCCCCAGATGCGCCTCGCGCGATTCGCGCATCTGCTCGAGTTGCTTTTCTTTCTCGGCCAACTCGACCAGCACGCGCTGGACCTCTGTCAGGTCAGGTGTCAGCGCCTGCGCTTCAGCCATCTGGCGGTCCAGCGCCGCCAGTCGTTCCTGCCGGGTGCGCGCCTCAAACTCCAGCGCCTGCCGCGCCTCGCGCACGCGCAACTCCCAGCGGTTTTTCTCCTCGGTCAACTTCGCCGATTGCCCCAGCAATATGTTCAGCGCCTCGTTGCGCTGGCGAGCCTCTTGCCATTGCGCGAAGCCCGCTTCGATGCGCTCCGCGTCGCCGAGGCGGGCGGCATAGTCTTCGACGGTCTTGCGCTTTTGCTCGACTTCGGCCAGTCCCTGTTGCGCGTCGAGCCGCGCCGCCTTCAGGCGCTTCTCAATCTCGTCGGCCTGCTTCGCCTTCAGGTCGAGGTCGCGCTTCTCGTCGCGCAGTTCCTGCAGGGCGGCTTCGGCGGCGCGCAGTTGATCGTTGGCTTGCGCCGCCTCACGCTCCAGCCGTTCCAGCTCCGCCTCGCGCTGGGGTTTCTGCTTCAACTCGCTCTGGATGGCCACAATCTCCGAGGCCAAACGCTGGCTTTCTTCTTCCAACAGCCGCACCCGCTGTTTGGCGCGCTCCTCGTACTCGTCATAGAGCGACAGGCCGAGGATGTCGCCCAGCACCTGCTTGCGCTCACTGGCCGGCTTGCGCGCGAACTCGTCGGCGCGCCCTTGCAAGAGAAAAGCCGAGTTGATGAAGGTCTCGTAGTTCATGCGCAGGAGCGACAGGATGCGCGCCTGCGTGTCGCGCGCACTGACGCCGGTGAGCGCCTGATAAGTCGCGCTGGCGGCATCCCAACTCTGCAATTCCAGCGCAGTCTGGCGAACCTTGCCGCGGCGACTGCGCTTGCGGATGACGCGCAGGCGCTCTGCGCCCAGCAGGAACTCCAACTCGACGCCCATCTCGTCCGCGCCCATTGTGATCAGGTCGTCCTCGCGGCGCGCGCGCGTCTCGCCCCACAGGGCATAGGTCAGCGCGTCGAGCAGGGCCGATTTGCCGTGGCCGTTATCGCCCGCCAGACAGGCCATGTGGATGCCGGACAGGTCGAGCGTGGCCTCGCCGCGGTAGCACATGAAGTTGTGGAGGTGTAGTTTGAGTGGAATCATGGAGGGTATTGTACCACGCGAATGTCAGAGCGCGCGCAAAGGCAAAACCGCCACAGGGGCGGTTTGCGTGGTCAGGGATTGAGGCGCACGGCCTCAAGCGGGAGCCTATCAGATATTGGGCTCGGGGCGCAGATCGGTGCGCCAGCGCGTGCGGTCGAGCTCCATGTGGCGGCGGTTGAGAGCCGCCTCCATCTGCCGGTCGCGCTCGCGGGTATCACGCGCGGCGCGCGCCTCCTTGCGCAGGGCGGCCTCTGCAGAGGTTTCGCGCCGCCACCAGTTGAACCACGAGAGGGATTGAGTCATAGAGTCCTCGATTAGGCGCCCGATTGGGGCAGGCGGGCGCGGCCCGGCGGCGGAGCGGGCAACGGCGCGGCCGCGGCCGCGGAGCGCAAGCGTTCCGGCTGGACCAACTGAACCCAGCCCATCGCGAGCAAGCGATGGACAATCTTGCGAATCTGAAATTCGCTCAAGTTGTTCGCCTCCGCAATATGCCGGATGCTGTTGCGCGGATTGATGGACGAGCTGACGTGCCATTCATCCATGCTCAGGTTGATGCGGCGCGGGTTGGCGCGCGGGCGCTCGGCGAATTTCAAGGTCCACTCCAGATTGGGCAGTTCCGCCTCCAGCATTTTCAATTCCTGCGCGCGCCGCGTGCCCTCCATCGTGACGCCTTCGAGATGCACGGACACGGTGATACGGTCTTCGGGCGGCCGGGCGTCCTGCTCAAAAGAAAACGCGCCTTCCTGCCACGTGAACAGTTGATAGATAGTCTCCAGCAATTGGTTGCGCACCGCCTGAACAATGGCCGCCTGATTGACGTAGCCGGCGTTGATCAATATCAGGCCCAGCTCTTTGTCGGTTCGCATGGTGGCGCGCGCGAGCGCCTCCTGTCTCTGCTCAACCGTGATCTTGCCGAGCTTGCGCAGTAAGGTCGCCAGTTCGGGCACATGGTCACCGAGCAACCCGGCGATCAGTTTGCCTTCGCGGAAGTAGAGGTCGGCGGCCGGGCCGATGGGGCTTAGCAGGTGCAGGGCCCCCGTCTTGCGCGCCCGATTGATCAGGTCAAGCAGTTGCGGCAGACTGAAATCCGCCAAATTGCCCTTGATGGCCATGGCCTCATTATCCCACAGGAAGCCTGTCTGGGGAAATAGGGAGTAGGGAGTAAGGAGTAAGGAGTAAGGATGTTTCTTGGCCTCCGGTTGCCATCGTTGCCGCCCCTTACTCCATACTCCCTACTCCTTACTTCTTTATTCGTCCTCGCCCTCCGTCCCTGTCAAACGACAATATTAATCAGCTTCTCTTTAACGTAGATGACCTGACGCGGGGCTTTGCCGTCGAGATACTTCTGCGCGCCGGGCGTCGCCAGCGCCAACTCCCTCGCGCGCGCCTCGCCGATGCCCATCGGGACCTGCACGCGGTCGCGCACGCGGCCATTGACCTGCACGATCAGCGTGAACGACTCCTCGACGGCGGCCTGCGGGTCGTAGGCCGGCCACGCCTGTTGGTGGATGCTGTACGCGCCGCCCAGCCGCGCCCACAACTCCTCGGCGACGTGCGGCGCGATGGGCGCCATCATCAACAGCAGGGCGCGTGTCGCCTCGCCCCAGACCGTGGCGGGATACGCCGCCGCCTCCTTCGCGCGCGCCAGCGCGGTGGTCAACTCCATCAGCGCGGAGATCGCCGTGTTGTGCTTGAACGCTTCCATGTCGTCGGTGACGCGCTGGATGGTCTGATGCACCACGCGGCGCAGAGCCTTGATTTGATCGTCGCTGGCCGCCGGCCGCGGGCCTTTAGCGGTCGGGCGCTCCACGATCAGCGACCAGGCGCGGTTGATCCACTTGCGCACGCCGTCAATGCCGGAGCTGTCCCACGGGCCGCCTTGATCCCATGGGCCGATGAACATCAGGAAGGCGCGCACCGTGTCCGCGCCGTAGCGGCGCACCAGCGGGTCGGGCGCGACGACGTTGCCCTTGGACTTGCTCATCTTCTTGGCGCGCTCGCCCGCTTTCTCGACCATGGTCGCGTGGTCAATGCCGCCGGTGTACTGATCAACCGGCAGCCACTGATCGGCCAGCGCGCGGTTAAATGGCTCGGCTTTCATGTTGGTGTTCAGGAAGGCGTACTGGTACCACGACGAATCCACAAACGTGTCCATCGTGTCGGTTTCGCGGCGCGCGGGCCGCCCGCAGATGGGGCAGGTGGTGTTCAGAAACTTCTTGTGGAACAACAGCGGCGACTGCCCTTGCGGGTTAAACTTGACCCTCGCATCGGTGGGCAGGATGACCGGCAGGTCTTCTTCGGGCACCGGCACGATGCCGTGCTCGTCGCAGTAGATGATCGGGATGGGCGTGCCCCAGTAGCGCTGGCGCGAAATCAGCCAGTCGCGCAGGCGGTAGGTGACGGCGGCCTTGCCCGCGCCGATAGCTTCCAACTTCTGCGCCACCATCCGCTTGCCGTCCGCGCTCGGCGTGCCGTCGAACGGGCCGGAGTTGACCATCGTCCCCTCGCCGGTATAGGCCTCGGCCAGCGGCTGGCCGTCCCAGCCGGGCGGGGCGATGACGACCGGGGTAGGCAGGTTGTACTTTTTGGCGAACGCCCAGTCGCGCTCGTCGTGAGCCGGCACGCCCATAATCGCGCCGGTGCCGTAGCCCATCAGCACGTAGTCGGCGATGGTGATGGGGATGCGCGCGCCGGTCAAGGGATGCGTGGCGTGCGCGCCGATGAAGAAGCCGGACTTTTCCTTATCGGTGGCCTCGCGGTCAATGTCGCTCTGGCGGCGCGCGGCCTGCACATACTGCTCGACCTCGGCCTTGCGCTCCGGTGCGGCCAGTGTTTCGACCAGCGGGTGCTCCGGCGCCAACACGATGAACGTCGCGCCGTACAACGTGTCTGGGCGCGTGCTGAAACACTGGATGGCCTCGCCGCTCTCGCTCCGGAAGATGATCTCCGCGCCCTCACTGCGGCCAATCCAGTTGGTTTGCAGGGTCTGCACGCGCTCCGACCAGTTCATCTTGGAGAAGTCTAGCAGTTCGTCGGCATACTTCGTGATGCGGAAGAACCACTGCTCCAGGTCTCGCTTGACGACGGGCGTCTCACAGCGCTCGCACAGCCGCTCGTCGCCGATGACCTGCTCGCGCGCCAGCACCGTCTGGTCTTTGGGGCACCAGTCCACCGGCGCCAGTTTCTTGTAGGCCAGCCCGGCCTTGAAGAACTGCAGGAAGAACCACTGGTTCCAGCGATAGTAGTCGGGCATGCACGTGACGACTTCCTTTGACCAGTCGAACATCGCGCCCATCGAGCGCAGTTGGCGGCGCATGTTGGCGATATTCTTCATCGTCCACTTGTAGGGGTGGATGCCGCGCTTGATGGCGGCGTTTTCGGCGGGCAGGCCAAAGGCGTCGAAGCCCATCGGGAAAAAGACGTGGTAGCCCTTCATGCGCCGGTAGCGCGCGGCGGCGTCGCTGGGCGACATGGCGTACCAGTGGCCGATGTGCAGGTCGCCCGATGGGTACGGGTACATGGTCAGGAAGTAGAACTTTTTCCGTCCGTGATCGTTCAGATCGGTGCGGTAGAGGCCGTCTTGCTCCCAGCGCTTCTGCCACCGGGCCTCGATGGCGGTGGGCGCGTAGCGGTCGCGCCGGGGCGCGCGCCGGCGGGATGTCGTTGCCGGTTTGCGCGTTGCGGCTTTCTTGGCCGCAGGTTTTTTCGCCGCGACCTTTTTGACTGCCGCCCTCGCGACTGGCTTGGTTGTCGTCTTGGTGGGCTTCTTGGTCTTAGATAAAATTTTCGTCGCCATTTTCAATCTCCGAATCCCCTCCATTCCAGCCGGGGACTTGACCGTCTAGTGTTGCCGGGTGGTTGACGCCGCGTAGGGGCAACCCTTGCGGTTGCCCGCCTCACGCCCGGCAAGAAGCGCGCATCCCGCGCACGGCGGGACGCGCTGAACACCTCGGAAAGTGATATCCATATGCCTGTTCTCCTCCATTTGCCCTCTTCTTCCGGATATTATGTGCGCCCGTTATCCAGCAGAACCTGATCCATAGATTAGTCCTTTGCGCGCAACGGAGTTGTTTCGCGTGCCTCCATGATGTCGCGCATGATTTGATCTATGAGTTCAGGTTCATCCGCGAAAAGCCCCACCAGTGGGTCGGCAGCCGCCGGGGGCTTGACGTAAGCTTCGATTGCCTCTATCGCTAGCTCCGCCTCAGATTTTTGTTTCCGTTCGGCGGCTTGTTTCAAGGCATCATAAGTATTCTTGGGAAGCGCTAGCTCGAGTTCGACGCGTTCGCTCATCTTACCCTCCTTCGAATATCCCTATCCGCTGGCCGTTACCGAAAAAACGCCTCGCCGCGAAATATCTTCGCGTCCGCGGCCTTCGCCGCACAGCACGGTTGCATCGGCGGCAGGTCGTCGAGAGCGAACCAGCCGATGTCGAGCACCTCGCTCTCCTGCTTCTGCAACGCGCCGCCCACCACCCGGCACTCAAAGAA
>JACQEC010000297.1 GCA_016200765.1 Chloroflexota bacterium
AGTTGAGCCTCTTTCAAATCGGCTGGCGCAAACTGCAACGCGCCGTCAGCGCGGGACGCTTCCCCACTTTCACGCTCCGCATCCGTCCGATGCGTCTCGCCGTCGTATTCGTTAAAAACCGAAAGTGTTAGTTACTCAGGGTTCATTGTAATAATCACGATGCAAATCTGAAGCAACAGCCAAAGCAGACAAGGAATCAATTCTGCAAATTGCAACAATCGATATGGAACGAATAACCTGATACCCTCTCGAGGGAATTCGAAAGGTATTACTGCTACCATCAGAGTAAGTCCCGTGATCGCCGGTGTAACCTGGAGAATACTGAAACCAAGAAACGTGTAAAGTTGCCGAGGCAAAACCGAAATTCCTTCTCTTGTGTGAGTAGTCAGATCCATTAACGTGAAGAAGAGCGATAACAGCCCCTCCCTGACTGGATCGCAATCGTTGTCGCAATGTTTGCAAACTTGTCCCTGCCCAATTGGGATTACTTTCAAATTGGCTCGCCCAATCGTGAACTTCGAAATCGATATCCCCGGCCTTCCAAAGCTCATCTCTTATTCCAGTCAATTTCTCTTCAACTTGATACCCTTTCAGGATTTTGGTCGCTCCAATCTGCTCTCTTTTGATACGATCTTGCTCTTCGGCGAGTGCATCGTTCATTCTTTCTTTCCAGTTCATTTCTTCCTCTTTCTTGACTCTCTTGGTTGCTCTGTAATAACCCTCAAAAACTGGAGACAAAAACGAGCTTTGAAACAGAACAACTCAGTCAGAGGCTGGTTGAGCGAGCCGATGGCTTGCGAACTCGATCGGTGTCAGGTAGCCCACTGCTCGGCGCGTTCGGTAAGCACCTGGGCAAGTTGCGGCCAATCGTGCAATGTCGCAGGATCGAAATCTGCGCCGTTCGGCCAAACCAGTGTCTGTACCTCTGGGTCAAGGCAGACTTGATTGAACAAGGTCAGGTCGCGCAAAGGCCCATACAATTCGCCAGCTAAGGCCGGAAAGAAGTTGATGGTCTGACAGGTGTCGTCGTCGAACACGACCCGCAATGTGTAGGGTGCGACAATCTCAAATGCGCGGACACGATAAATTGGATGTTCCATCATGCGTTCCTCACGACAGGGGCGCAATCGGCTGTGGCGGCTGCCCAGCCTTTAAACGTGCCCAATCCTCCAATAATTCGGGCTGACGAAGCTCAGCCCATGCCTCCACCAGACGTTGCTGGCGTCTTGGTATTCCACCCGAAATCATCTCAATTGGATCAAGGCTGTAAACCGCATCTTGATTTTGATAATGTGCATGGAAGTGCGGCGATTGATGCGGCACACTCGGTTCGGAATACATACGAATGATGATACCAAAGAAGCGGGCTAATTCCGGCATCGTCTTATATTCTTATTTCCCCCTCCGCCTTCCCGAACTGTATTTTAGCACCAAGCGCCAGCGGCGCGCTCTGGTCAGGCTTGACTTCCTTTAATGAGCCGTCGGGCAGGGTCACGTCCCACTTGACGCCGGAGAGGTTCTTTAACCCCCAGAGGTGCTTGCGCACTGGATGCTGGGCCATCACGGCGACCGGCTGTGAGAAGTCGTAGAGCCGCTGGTCGTCCACGTGGTGCGGGAACAACTGCGTGTCGTGGTTGAGCATGACCACGTGCCGCCCGATGCGGATGCGCGGCGGCAGGACGAGCGCGCGGGCGCACGACCAGCACGCGCCGGGCGCGCCATCGGCGGCGCGCAGAGCCTCGGCGTCGTAGAAGTTCTCCGCGCCGCACGCCCCGCAGTAGAGAATCGCATCGCGCAGGCGCGCCATCGCCGCGCGCCACTCGCTCTCGCGCACGCGGCTCTGCGGGTCGCGCAGGCCGGCGGTGAAGGCGCGCGTGAACAACTCGCGCAGGAAGGCCGGGTAGAGCCGCCAGTAGATGAGGGCGTTGTCGTGATAGCCCGGCAGGGGGCGATTGGACTCGTCGCCCGGATCATAGATGAACAGCGGCTCCGCCCCATACAGTTTGTTCATCGCCGGCAGGTCGAGCGCGTGGATGGCGGCCTCGCGCGCGCCTTCGAGCGGGTGATGCACCATCAGCATATAGAATAGGAGCACCGCCAGCGAGAAGAGGTCGCTCTGCGTGCTGGGCAGGGCCTCGCCGCGCACAATCTCCGGCGCCATGAAGCGCGGCGTGCCCAGCACCGCGCCCTGCGCCGCGCGGTCAACCGCCACGTTGTCGTTGTCGCCGACGAGCACGTCGCCGCTCTGCGGGTCGAAGAAGACGTTGCCGAAGGAGATGTCGCGGTAGCACAACCCCTGACTGTGCAGGTCGAGAAAAGCCTGCGCGAGGCCAAGCCCGGCGCCAGCCAGCGCACGGAACGACGGCTCGATGCGGCGCTTCATCAGGTCCACAATGCCCCGGTAGCGCGGGTCCCGCAGAGGCATCAGGTAGCCAAAGCCGCGCGCGCCCGGCGCTTCGGCCAGATCAATCGGCCAGAGAAACCGGCCGTTCGGCGCGCCCTTCCGGATCAATTCGGCCAGCGCCGCGCGCTGGGCGGCGGTGGCCTGCGCGGGGAAGTACCATTTCAGCGCAAGCGCGCTGTTACTCTGCGCTCCCGTTGGCGACTCCACGATCAGCACAGCGCGGTAGACCTCGCCCTGCCCGCCGCCGCCGAGGAACTGCTCGACGCGGCAAGACGTTCCGGTAGACACGGCCCGAACCGTCTGGCCGATTTTGAGCATCTGGTTCATGTCGCCACTTGTAGGTATCGCAGTCAGTCACTCGCACTGTTCGTATTCACCGCCGAGAGCGCCAAATCATTTTTGATTTCAGATTTTAGATTTTTCGCGCAGCGTGCCAATCTCAAATCAACAATCTCAAATCTAAAATCATCCTCGGCGATCTCTGCGGTAAATATTCTGATCTTACAGAAATCGCAGTAACTTGTACCGGTCGCCCACGATCGCGCCGGCCCAAGAGCCGAGCAGGCCGCCGACGATCTCCGCGTGGAAGCCGATGCTCAAGCCGGGAAGCACGCCGACAAAGAGCCACAACAGCGCGCCGCCTGTTCCGGCGGCCAGCACGCCTCGCATCACTGTGACCCACGCGTCCCACTCGCGCAGGCGGACTGCAACCCTGAACACGGCCTGCGGGACATACAGAAGCATATTTTTGCCCTGCCCGCCGATCATGCCGAGCGAGACCAGCGCCAAAAGCGCGCCGATCATCGCGCCGGTGGTAAACCCGGCGGTGACGCCGCCAATGCCCAGCGCCGATCCCGCCATCGCCCCGCACGCGACGCCCGCCACGGCCCCGATCATCGCGCCACCGACCTCGCCAAAGCGGCGGATGACGGCGGTCAGCCCGCCGTAGAGCGCGCCGGGAATCGCGGCCCAGAGCAGGCCGCCCAGCGCGCCGTTCAGCAACAGCGTCGGGAGGGCCACGTCGGCGCCCGACGCGGTGAACAGCGCGATAGCCACGCCCGGCACCAGCCCGATCGGCGACCACAGCACCGCGCCGGCCAGCGCACCGCTGACCAGCGCGCGGCTCCCTCCGGCGATAGCCTGCGGGCGCGGGTTCCAGATAGCGCGGGTCGTTCTGGCGAGAATGGTGAACACGCGCCCGACATACGTTACGCGCCTGACAGCGCGCGGCTTGCCGGAGCGCGCGGCTTTCATCATGCTCTTGGCGATCTCGGCCCCGCTCGGCGTTGGGGACAGGTCGTCTGTCGTCTGCGGCGGGCGGACGCGGGCCTGCGCGCTGTCCGGGTCGGCGCGCGGCGTCGGCGGGGCCTTCGGGTTTGGCGCGGGCTGTAGCTCGGCGTCGGTAACGATTCCCAGCGCGAGCGCCCACGATTCAACCGCCCAGCGCGCAAACTCTTCGGCCAGACCCCGGTTGTCGTGCAGGCGCCGCGTGAGTTGCTCCAACAACAGCGCCCTCGGCACTCCGGCGGGCGACTTCAACAGGTCAGCCGGTATCTTCTCCTCTTGCGCGGCGATGAGCACGTTGATCTCGCGCTTGTGCTCGCCGCAGATGTCCAGCAGGAGCGCCTTGCACCGGCGCGGGTCGTCGCTCAATGCGCGGCCCTGCTGGCTGATCAATTCGGCCAGACGGCGGCGAGGCACGATGTTCATAGGCCGCCCTCCGCGCTCATGGCGCGCTCTGCGTCCGGAGCCTGCCCCCGATCCAAGTCGGGGGCCTGTCGAAGGGCGGCGTCCATGCGGCAGACGATGGCGAGCGTGATGTCGTCGCCACTGCCGGCCCGCGAAGCCTCCTCCAGCCACGAGGTCAGATGGCCGCGCACTGCGTTGAGCCCCTCGGAGCGAATCAGCGCGAGCAGGTCGGCGCCAATCTGCTCGAAGCCGTCCGCGCTGGCAAACGAATTGGCGTAGCCGTCGCTGGACAGCAGGATCAGCGCGGGGGGCGAGCCGGACAGCGCGCGGAAGTCCACCTGCACATCGCGCCACGCATCGCGCGCGCACAGCGAGGTGGTCTCGTTGGCGAAGAGCCGCGTGTCGCGCGGCCACGACGGGCGAAAGACCTCGCCCTGATCCGACACGCTCAAGATGTCGCCATCGCCCAACTGGAGAAGCACGATATACGGCTCGGCGACGAGCGCGCCCAGCACGGTTGCGCCATAGGCCAGCAGGGGGTTCGCCTCAATCGCGGCGCGCGATGCCGCGCCCTCGCGATCCAGCCGCGCCCGCTCCTCCTCGTCAAAGGGGTGCGCGGCCAGATGCTCGCGCGCCCTGCTTTGCCAGAGGCGCGCCACGCTCTGCGGCAACCACTCCTCTGTCGCGCGCTTGATGGCGCTAAGGTTGTCCAATGGCAGAGGGAGAAGGTCGCCGAGCGCCGAGGCCGCCGCGTTGACGGCCAGTTGAGCGCCCAGCGCACTGCGGAAACTGCGGGCACTGCCGTGCCCATCGGAGACGGCCACCGCCAGCGGCAGTCCGGAGTCCGGCTCGGCCTCCCAGTAGAGCGCGTCCTGATTGGGCAAGCCGAGCCGCGTGTGCATCGCGCCGGTCACGCTCGCGCCAAGCACTCGCCAGCGCGAGCGGGGGCCGCCTTCCGCGCCGGCCAACAGCACGCTGTTCTCCATCGCTCCGGGCCTACCAGACGTCTTCGGCAGAGGCAGGGCCGGCGTTAGGCGCGGGCAGAGCCGGAATCGGCACATTGCTCCCGCCCGGCAGGGGCACCGTGCTCTGGCTGGCCGGCGCCGAGGCGGCCTTGAGCACGGCGGTCGAGACCCACTTGATCTGGCGCACCAGCGCCTCGGGGTTGTTGGCCTGCAAGGGCTTGAGTTCGGGGTTGCCGATGAACAACTGCAAGACCTCGTGGTCGGCATCCTCGCCGATGGCGATGGCAATGCGCACGGCCTTCTTGCCCCACGGCTGGGCGAGCAGCATGTCGAGGCCCTGCTGGAAATTATCGGTGGGCTGGCCGTCGGAGATCAGCACCAGCACGGGCGGCAGGGCGCGGTCGCTCATCGGCGGAATCTTCAACTGCTCGGCCAGCATCGCCAGCGCCTCGCCCATATCGGTGTGGCCGTCCGCGCTCAAGTCGCTCCACTTGAAATCCGCCACCGCCGTCGGCTGGGCGATGTGCCACTGCGCGCCGTTTGCGAAACGGATGGCGCGCACCAGCACCTGCGCGTTGGGGTTCTCGTCGGCCACGGCGCGCATGTGCGGGATCGCCTCGCGGATGGCCGCATTGAGCGCCTGGATTTTGCCGTCGCCCTTCATCGAGCCGGAGCAGTCGGCCATCCAGATGAAGTGCAGGGGGCGGGTCGCGAGTTCGCCGCCGGGTCGTTTAGCCATGATCTCTCCCTTCGCTCTATCGGTACTCGTAAAAACCTTTGCCGGTCTTGCGACCGTAGTAGCCGGCCGTGACCATGCGGCGCATCAGCACCGGCGCGGCATAGCGCGCGTTCTTCGTCTCGGCGAACATGGCATCGGCGATGTAGAGCGTCGTGTCAATGCCCACAAAGTCGAGCAGGGTCAGCGGCCCCATCGGGTGGTTGAGGCCGAGGTGGATGCCGGTGTCAATATCCTCTTTCGCGGCGATGCCTTCTTCGAGCATCCGCACCGCGTCGAGCAGGTAGGGCACCAACAGCGCGTTGACGATGAAGCCGGGCGTGTCCTTGGCCACGATGACCTGCTTGCCGAGCGACTGGCCGAAGGCGCGCGCCGCGGCGTAGGTTTCCTCGCTGGTGACGAACGTGCGCACCATTTCCAACAGCGGCATGACCGGCACCGGGTTGAAGAAGTGCATCCCCAGGACCTGCGCCGGGCGCGCGGTCATCGCGGCCATGTCAATGATCGAGAGCGACGAGGTGTTGGATGAGAGGATCGCGTGCGGCGGCGTGACTTCATCCAGCCGGGCGAATATTTTCTTCTTCGCGTCGAGGTTCTCGATCACCGCCTCGACGGCGAAGTCGCAGCTGTCGAACTGCGCGAGGTCAGTCGTGCCGCGAATGCGCGCCCACGCCGCGTCGCGCGCTTCCGCGCTCAACTTATTGCGCTCGACCGCTTTCGTCAGGCTGGCCTTGATGCGCTCAAGCCCCTTGTTGAGCAGAGCCTCGTTGACCTCCATCACCACCACGTCGTAGCCGCTCTTGGCGCACACCTCGGCGATGCCCGATCCCATCAACCCGCAACCCACCACGCCGACCGTCTTGATATTCATCTGCTGGCCTCCGCCGTTTAGGTAGGGGCAGGTCTTGTACCTGCCCTCTGGCCGTACCTGCCCGCTTGGCGATTGCTATTCTACCACGCGCCCACCCGGCGGGCAACGCCGCAACTTCCGTTGCGTGTGAGCGCGTTCCGCGTTGATGCCGTCAAAACGCATTAACGCGCGCACCTCCACCGGTAGGGGCGAAGCGGCGCGCACGAATCACCGCGTGAACGACCAGGCCCGTTGCGCGCGGCTTCGCCCATTCCGCGCACGCGCTCACATCTCCGACGATTCTGCGCCATACCCCGATCAATCACTCGTCACCCGTTCCTAAAACCGACGATAGCCCGCGCCTTGACCCGTCTCGTAACCGCCGCGTAGGGGCGAAGCGGCGCGCACGAATCACCGCGTGAACGACCAGGCCCGTTGCGCGCGGCTTCGCCCATTCCGCGCACGAATCACCGCGTGAACGAGCAGGCCAGTCGCGCGCGGCTTCGCCCGTTCCGCGCACGCTCTCACATCTCCGGGCAATCTGGTGGTCACCCCACAGACTCTAACGCCTTCCACCACCAAGCGGCAAGTAATCCGTCAAGTCATGCGCCGGAAGGTTGTGACAATGACTGCCACGCATACCGACTTTCCGCAAAACCCTACCCTCTGCAGAAAGGCATAAGTCCGCCTGTCACATTCACCCCGCCTCCCCCATTGCCCACGGTCTTTCAACGCGCCACGCACAACGCTTAACGCGCCACGCCTCACGCCCGGGTCGCGCGCCCGCCCAGCACGCTCTGGAAGACGCGCATCCAATTGCCGTAGAGGATTTTTTCGATCTCGCCGTCGCGATAGCCGCGCTCGATCAACCGGCGCGTCAGGTTGCGCGCGTGCTCGTGCCTCCGCAAATCCGGCAGGAAGTTGGCCTTGACGAGCTTGCGCTCCAGTTCTGCTTTCTGCGCTTCGC
>JACQEC010000294.1 GCA_016200765.1 Chloroflexota bacterium
GCTCATAGCCATGAACCCACGACTCATCTATCTCGATCATGCGGCGACCACGCCCGTCCATCCCGACGTGCTGGCTACCATGTTGCCCTACTTCTCTGAAGAGTTCGGCAATCCGGGCGGGTTGTACCGCTTGAGCCAGCGGGCCAAGGACGCGGTTGAGAGCGCACGGCGCGTCATCGCCCAGAACCTCGGCTGCGCGCCAGCGGAGATCATCTTCACCAGCGGTGGCTCCGAAAGCGATAACCTCGCCCTGCGCGGCGCGGCCTTTGCGCACACGGCTTTGCAACGCGGCCAAGGGCACCTCATTATCTCCTCGGTCGAGCATCATGCCGTGGAGAACACGGCCAAGCAGTTGCGCGACCAGTTCGGCTTTGAACTCACCGAGGTCGGGGTTGACCGCTTCGGGCGCGTTGACCCTGACGATGTGCGCCGCGCGATTCGCGCCAACACCGCCCTCATCTCGATCATGTACGCCAATAACGAGGTCGGCACGATTCAACCCATCGCCGAGATTGGCCGCATCGCGCGCGAGCGCGGCATCCCGTTCCACAGCGACGCGGTGCAGGCGGCGGCCTATCTGCCGGTGAACGTGGACGCGCTGAACGTGGACCTGCTGTCGCTGGGGGCGCATAAGTTTTACGGCCCCAAGGGCGTGGGGCTGTTATACGTTCGCAAAGGCACGCGCTTGATACCGACGCAGACCGGCGGCGGCCATGAGAGTAATCGGCGTGCGGGCACCGAGAACGTGCCGTACATCGCCGGCATGGCGAAGGCGCTCGATCTGACGCAGACCCACCGCGAGCGAAACATCGCCGTGATGAACCCCCTGCGCGAGCGGCTGATCAACACGATCCCCACAACCATCGCCCGCGCCAGCCTGACCGGCCACCCCAGCGAGCGACTGCCGCACAACGCCAGTTTCGTCATCGAAGGCGTCGAAGCCGGGCCCGTTCTGCTCGCGCTCGACCTCGCCGGTATCGCCGCGTCGTCCGGCTCGGCCTGCACATCGGCGGCGATGGAGCCGAGTCACGTGCTGAAGGCGATGGGCGTGCCGCGCCTTCAAGCGCACGGCGCGCTCCGCCTGACGCTCGGCCCGGAGAATGCGATGGACGAGATAGACGTGGTGCTGGAGACATTGCCCGATGTGGTGAGCCGGTTGCGGAAGTTGAGCGAGGCGCCATGACCACGCGAGTCGTCGTCGCCTTGAGCGGCGGCGTGGACAGTTCCACCACCGCCGCGCTCCTCGTCGAGCGCGGCTTTGACGTGATCGGCATCATGATGCGCCTGTGGGGCGGCGCCGGCCCGGATGGCGAGTTGTATAACCGCTGCTGTTCACCGGAAGCCGTGGCCGACGCGCGCTCCGTCTGCGTGCGCCTCGGCATCCCGTTCCACCTGCTGAACTTCGAAGCGCAATTCAAACAGCGCGTGGTGGATTTCTTCCTCGACGGCTACGCCGCCGGCGTCACGCCCAACCCGTGCCTCGAATGCAACCGCCACATCAAGTTTGCCGCGCTGATGCAGCAGGCGCTCGCGCTCGGCGCAGACTATCTGGCTACCGGCCATTACGCGCGCGTCGTCCAGACTCCGGGTGGCGAATACCGGCTGTTGAAGGGCCTTGACCCGCTCAAGGATCAATCTTACGCCTTGAGCCTGTTGACTCAGGCGCAGTTGGCTCATGCCATGTTCCCGCTCGGCGACTACACCAAGACGCAGGTGCGGCAGATGGCGCGCGAGCGCGGCATCCACGTGGCCGAAAAGAGCGAGAGTCAGGAACTCTGCTTCGTCGCCGGAGACTACCGCGATTTCGTGCGCGAGCACCGGCCCTCTGCGTTCGCGCCCGGCCCCATCCTCGACACGGCCGGCCGCGTGCTGGGCCGGCATCAGGGTCTGCCCGCCTACACTATCGGCCAGCGCAAGGGCTTGGGGCTGGCGGGCGGCGAACCGCTCTACGTGGTGGACATCGAGCCGGAGCGCAACGCGCTCATCGTCGGGCGGCAGGGCGAGGCGTGGCACGACAGCCTGCTCGTCTCCGGCGTCAACTGGATCGCCGGCCAACCGCCTGCTGAACCGGCAGAGGTCAGCGTCAAAATCCGCTACAAGAGCGCGGACGCGCCCGCGCGCCTTGAGCCGCTCGACGCCGGCCGCGCGCGTGTCGTCTTTGCCCAGCCACAGCGCGCCATCACGCCGGGGCAAGCCGCCGTGTTCTATCAGGGCGATGTCTGCCTGGGCGGCGGCCTCATCCTGCGCTCGCGGGGCGCGCGGGGGGCGCGCGCCGGGGATACGGCGTGAATCCCCCTGCCCTCCTGCTCGGTCTGGTCGTCAGCACGACCGCGGCGGCGGTGGTACATTTACTGCGCGGCGCCACCTTGCGCGATTTACTGTCTTTCTGGCTGCTGATGCAGGGCGGCTTCTGGCTGGGGCAGGTTGCCGCCCTCATCTTCTCCGACCCCTTCTGGGCGATCGGCGAACTGCACATCGTCATCGCGCTGACGGGCGGGTTGTGCGCGGTGCTGGTGTTTGTTGTCAGGCATAGACGGGTATGATATAATTTTTGTGTATGCCTACGCTCGCAGACGTTCGCGACCTCTTCATCGTCATGCTGGCGCTCGAATCGCTCGTGGTGGTCGGCCTGCTCATCTGGCTGATTATCGAACTGCGCGGCCTGATGCGGGTTTTGCGCGATGAACTCAAGCCGATACTCACCTCGGCGCAGGAGACGGTCAGGACGGTGCGCGGCACGACGACCTTTGTCAGCGAAAACATCGTCGCGCCGGTGGTCAAGTTATCCGGCTTCGTAGCCGGTGCGCGCGCCGTGGTGGGCACGCTGATGGGACGCAACCATCGAAAATGACGTTCGTTGATGAGTTTCACAATCTGAAAGGAGCACGACAATGGGTGAAAATAGCAGCAGCGGGTGGGAGTTTTCCGCGGGGTTCTTTATCGGGGGATTGGTCGGCGGCTTGATCGGCGTAGCCGCCGCACTGCTCATCGCGCCCCAGCCCGGGCAGGGCACACGCGCCATGCTGCGCGAGAAGGGGCTGGAACTGAAGGAGCGCGCCGAAGATTTAAGCGAGGAAGCGCGACGGCGCGCCGAGGCCGCGAGCGCCCAGATGCGCGACCGCGCGCATGGGGTCAGCGAGCAAGCCAAGCTGACGGCAGAAGAAACGCTCGCGCAGGTGCAGGACGCGATGGAGTCTGGCAAGGCCGCCGCCGAGCAAGCCAAACAGGAAATGCTGAAGCGGCTCGAAGCCGAGAAGAACGCGGGTTCCAGCCCTAGCGCGAACTAGCCGCCTCAAGCATAAAGCAAAATACCCGCTCCATGAGAGCGGGTATTTTGTTGGTCGGGGTTCGCGCGAAGGCGTGAGTGGCGCCTGCCGCGTGGTGAATCGGTGTGCGTCGCTGGGTGCAGCCTTATTCGGTGGTAATGTCGTCCACCAACACATTACCGGTGTAAAAACCGCGGGAGCGCCCTTTGAACTGGACGGTGACCGTCTGGCCGGCCCAAGCCGACACGTCAAACGACTGCTGTGTCCAATTTGGGTAGGTGTTGTGAGCCATGTCCAACTTCCACGTGCCGAGGATAGCGCCGTTGAGCGAGAAGACCAAATAGTCGGGGCCGCTGTCGTCGGCATCTACTCGATAGAACATGGTCCAAAAACTGAGGGTAGTCGAACCTGCCGGGATGGTAACACTTTGCGAAATGCCGTCGCTGTTTGCCACGCCGCAGTAGCCGCCAGCCCACCAGGCATAGGTGCCAGAGTGCGCCGGAATGCCAAAGATGCTGGTCGGGTCAAGGACCCACTCACAGCTAGTGCTGCTGGCCTCTGTCCACACGCCGCCTTGAGGGCCGCTCTCAAAGCCACCGTCGTTGATCAAGCCATCTGGGATTGCCGTAGCCGCGGCGCCGGCCACGCGTGGGGCGTTGCCGCCGTTAAGAGAAAGGCTAGCGCCGGCTCCGGCGGTAGCCACACTGCCGCTCAGCGTGCTGGCGAAGATGAGGCTGAGCGCCAAAATCGTCACGAAAACAGATAAGCGTTTTGCCGTCATGCAATTCCTCCTTAGGGATGGGCGGGGCACGGTGCCCCTTGGGGGTACAGATTGGGTTTCCTGCTTGCGCCACTCACGCGCAAAAATGTAGGACTTTCGCTTAGATGGGCTGAAAGGCAGGAATGTGGGGGCTACGCAGTTCGGCGCGCAGGTAGTCGCGCCACAAATCGGTTTTGACTTGGTACAGCGATTTAGCGGTTTGCTGAGCCTTAACTTTCAGTGAGAGC
>JACQEC010000292.1 GCA_016200765.1 Chloroflexota bacterium
CGACATCCTGCACTTCAACCTGCACAAGACCTTCACCGTGCCGCACGGCGGCGGCGGGCCGGGCGCGTGCGGCACCACCGTCGTCGCGGCGCTGGAGCCGTTCCTGCCGGCGCCGGTCGTGGCGAAGCAGGGCGAGCGTTACACGCTGGACGACAACCGCCCGCAGACGATTGGCCGCGTGCGCGCTTTCTACGGCAACTTCGCCAACCTCGCGCGCGGCTACGCCTACATCCGCTCGATGGGCGCGCAGGGACTGCGCGAGGTCAGCGAGAACGCCGTGCTGAACGCCAACTACATTTCGGAGAAACTGCGCGGCGCGTATGACCTGCCCTACAGCCGCGGTTGTTACCACGAGGTCGTCTTCTCCGGCCGGCGGCAGGCCAAAGGCGGCGTGCGCACGCTCGACATCGCCAAGCGGCTGATTGATTTTGGCATCCACCCGCCGACCATCTACTTCCCGCTGGTGGTGGAAGAGGCGATCATGATCGAGCCGACCGAGACCGAAAGCCGCGAGACGCTCGACCGTTTCTGCGAGGTGATGTTGCAAATCGCCGACGAAGCGCAGACGAACCCAGAGATGGTGCGTTCAGCGCCGCACCACACGCCGGTTCTGCGGTTGGACGAGACGACCGCCGCCCGCAAGCCGGATTTGCGCTGGTTGGGTTAAGCCGTGTTTGAACTTTTGCCCGTGCGGTCGTGTATAACCTGAAAGCCCCGAGGCCTTTATGCACGAGGATGGCTACTGGCTGGAACTGATTCGCCGCGGCGACCATGAGGCTTTCGCCTGCCTGTACGAAAAATACAGTAAAGCGGTCTACCGGGCGGTGCTGGCCGTCGCGCGCGACCCGGTGGCCGCCGACGAGATTTTGCAGGAGACGTTCGTGCGCCTCTACCAGCACGCCGACTCCCTCGACCTTGAGCGCCCCGTGTTGCCGTGGCTGCACCGCGTAGCCATTAACCTCACCTACAACTGGATTATGCGCGACCAACGGCGTTTTGTCTCGCTGGATGACCTTAGCGGGCGGTGGTACGCGCTTCGCGCGCTCGCCGGCACCGCCGTGGAGGTGGAAAGGCAGGTCGAACAGCGCGAGCGGATCAGCGCGGTGCGGGCGGCCATCGAAAAGTTGGACTTTGACCATCGCGTGGTGATCGTGCTGTTCTACCTGCAGGGCTTTAGCCTCGCGGAAATCGGGGAGACGTTGTCCATCCCGGTGGGCACGGCGAAATCGCGCCTGCACTACGCGCGCAAGGCGTTGGAGCGCAGACTGTTGGCCGAGTCGCCGTTTAAAGGGGAGGTGGCCTATGAACCGTCATGAGCATGAAACCGATTGGGATGATGAACTGGGGCGGCTGATTCGCTGGTCGCTGCGCACGCAGCCCCCAACTGGATCGGGGGCGTCCCGCGAGACGTGGCTGCGAATTGAACAGCGCACCCGCGCGTTGGATCAAGAGCGACGGCTCAAGCGCGGCTGGCGATGGTGGTTGAGCCATGTTGGGCAAGTGCTGAACGAGCACACGCTCGGCTCGGAAGCGATGTGGTCGCCCAGCCTAGCGGGCGGCGCGCGCGGGGCGGGTGTCTTGCGCTATCGGATACCGGCCGCCTGGCCGGTGCTGTGGCCGCTCTACGGCCCCGCCCTGCCGATTGTTTAACTTTGCGCTTTCCCTGTCTCTGTGATACCATGCCCGCACATTTCAGATTGGTCGGGTCAGCTTGCCGGGGGGTGTTCTTATGCTGAAAATGAAAACTCCGCGCCGCGTTTCGCCACTGCTTTTACTGGCCTTGGGTCTCTTGTTTTCGCTTGGCTGTGCGCTGACCGATCTGGCGTCGGCGCCGGAGGGCACGCCTGCGTCAGCCCCGCCGCCCGGAGGCGCGGCCACGCAAGCCCCCAACCGCCCCGCCGCAACCCCGACACGCGCGGGGGCGGCTACGCGCCCTGCGGCAACGCCCACCGGCCCGCGCGCGCCCGATTCACTGCTCCTGCCGTTTGTCGGCGGTGACCCGCCCACCCTTGACCCGGCGGTGGCGCAGGATGCCACCTCGGCAGAGGTGATCGTCGAGATTTACGGCGGCCTCGTCACGATTGACAAAGACCTGAAGATTGTGCCCGACCTCGCCGAATCGTGGACGCTTAGCGACGACAAGAAGACCTACACCTTCAAACTGCGCGCTGACGCCAAGTTCCACAACGGCCGCGCCGTAACCGCGCAAGACTTCAAATACTCGCTGGAGCGCGCCGCCGACTCGAAGACCGAATCACCAGTCGCCGACTCGTACCTCGGCGATATCGTCGGCGTCAAGGACAAACTCAACCGCAAGGCCACCGAGGTGCGGGGCGTGAAAGCGGTTGACGACCGCACCCTGCAAATCACCATTGACGCGCCCAAATCCTACTTCCTCGCCAAACTGACCTACCCCACGGCGTTCGTGGTAGACAAGAGCAACGTGGATAGCGGCGGCAAGACGTGGTTCCTGAAACCCAACGGCACCGGCCCGTACAAACTGGCGAAATATGATTTCGGCCAGCAGATTGTGTTGGAGCGCAACGACATCTTCTACGGCACGCCCAAGCCGTCGGTCAAAACCGTCACGCTCTCCATCAGCGGCGGCTCGTTCATGACCCGCTACGAGAACGGCGAACTCGATTCGACGCCGGTCAGCATCATTGACATTGACCGCGTGCTCGACCCGGCCAACGCGCTGAACAAGGAACTGACGGTCGCGCCGCAGTTCAGCATCTCCTACATCGGCTTCAACGTCGAGAAGCCGCCCTTTGACGACCTGAAGGTGCGCCAGGCGTTCAATATGGCGATTGACAAGAAGACCATCGCCGAGGTGGTGCTGAAGAAAACCTCACAACCCGCTAAAGGCATCCTGCCGCCGCGCTTCCCCGGCTTCAACGACAACCTGAAGGGGCTGGATTACGACCCGGACAAAGCCAAACAGCTCATTAAGGAGTCCAAGTACGGCGACCCCAGCAAACTGCCGGAGATCACGCTGAACATCAGTGGCGGGGGCGGCGGCGCGGGCCCGATGACCGAGGCCATCGTCGAAATGATCAAGCAGAACATCGGCGTCGAGGTCAACATCCAACAGCAGGAGTTCGCCTCGTTCCTGCAAGACCTGAACAAGCGCCCCACGCCGTTCCAGATGTACTCCATCGGCTGGATCGCAGACTACCCCGACCCGCAGGACTTTCTGGACATCCTGTTCCACGGCCAGAGCCTCGACAACCACATGAGTTATGCCAACCCGGAGGTAGATAAACTGCTGGAGCAGGCGCAGGTGGAGACGGACGAGAAGAAGCGTATCAGCCTCTACCAGCAGGCCGAGCAGATGCTCGTCACCGACGCCGTGTGGATTCCGTTGTTCGTCGGCGACGACTACTGGCTGACCAAGCCCTACGTCAAGGGGCTGATCTACCCGCCGTTCGTGATTCCGCGATTGAAGTACGCGACGATCAGCCGATAGAAGGGCCGAGCTGCCGTGAAACGTGTGCTAGGGACTCTCAGGAAAGTGATAGGCTTGCTGGCACTAGGAGCCTTGGCGTTCACTGCGTCATTTTGTAGCGTGCCATCTCTGCCATCACAGCCGACTTCTGGCGGCACTTCGCAGGCAGCCTATCCACTGCCGGAAACGCCGACGCCCGTGCCGACACAGACCGCAACACGGGCGCCTTATCCTTTACCCGCGACGGCAACCCCGTTGGGCACCATAACGCCTTCGCCAACGCCTCGACCTCCTGGTGTGCCGCCCCCGCCACCGGGTTGGCCGACAGGCGTGCCGTGGCCGCCACCCTCGTCAACGCCAGCGGCAACACAACTGCCGCCGACGCCGCTCCCGTTTCCCACACCGGCCTTCTCGCCAACACCAACTGGTGTGCGTCCAGCACAACTGCAACATATTTGGTTCCCCTACTATCCTGCTACAAATAGTGCGCCACAACTGCACACTGTTCTTGTAGATCAACAAGGGCAACGATGGGGGCAGACTGATGTTTTGGCCAAGCTCGATTTGAGGGCAGGTTATCCCGGGCCGCGGTTAGTTGGGCTACATTCTTCGCCGAATGGACAATACATTGCCGCTGACGTGTTTTATGGTGATAACGGTTCTGTCTGGCTCATCGAGCTCGGTTCAGGTCGCACTCGGCGCATTCTGAAAAACCAAGAGAGTATCGGCCATTTCATCGCTTGGTCGCCCGACAATCGGAAAATACTCTTCCGTGCCGAGAGCACCAAAGGAGAAATATGGTTGGTTGATGTCTCAGACGAAAGCCACCAACGGCTAAATTTACCTGTTGATCAGTTTGGCTCCACAACAGTTCAGAGCGCGGTATTCTCGCCTGATGGGTCGAGAATTGCTTATCGTAATGTTGTGCAACCGACTGTTGCGGGGCAGACGTCTTCTCTAGAGTTGTGGAATATGAGTCTTGATGGCACTAACAAACAACAAGTTCTCAAGGTTTCGGATGCTAGTACAGTTGAAGGCGGCTTACTGTGGTCGAGTGCAACAAACCAACTTCTCTATATCAGGCAGCCTGACTTGAATAGTTCGAATAAACTAGGTGAACTCTGGGCGATAGATTTGAGCACTTATTTACCCCGAAAACTGGACACGGGCATCTTGGCGGAATGGCCAACGTATCCAGTCCTTGCGCCTAATGACACTATAGTCGCTTACGCTAAGAAAAATAGGGACTTATGGATGTTTGATTTGAGTTCAAATAGAGCACGACAGGTTCTGGGTACAGCTGATAAGGCGGTTGCCAATCCAACATGGTCTCCCGATAGTGCGTTCCTGGTGTTTATCTCGAATCAGGCCGATTACTCGGTGATCTTCGCAGCTAGTACCGACGGTTCACGAGTATACCCTATCGCTGGCCCAGCCCCTCTTGAATCGCCAGTTGTCTGGATACGTTAATTCGAGGTAGATCAGGTGCCAAAGTATAAACGGTTCGTGTATGCTCAGATTATCACACTGGCTGCTTTGGCTATGTTGTGGTTTATATTTTCTACGCGAGCCTCAGCCGATTTTATTAGGCTTCGCCCTCCATTCAGTGGTACTGTACGACTTACCGCGTTTTTTGATCATCAAACACCCCGTTGTTACTGGATCGGTCAGCCCCCGTGTGATGGTTATGTCTGGATTTATACGGGAGAGCGCGTACTCGATTACTCACCTCACCCCTACGATGGGCATGAAGGAATTGACTGGGCGTTACCTGATGGAACTCCAGTATATGCCGCCGCTTCGGGAGTAGTTGCCGCTTTCGGTTCGGTTGGTGTTGGATATGGTAACAGGGTCGTTATAGATCATCAGAACGGGTATTTTACTCTGTATGCCCATCTACTGGGGTTCAACAATTTATGGGTTGGCAAATCAGTTGTCGCCGGGGATTTGATTGGCTCGAGCGACCACGATGGCTGTGCCCCTTGTGGGCCTCATTTGCATTTCGGTCTTTACCATCATGATTGGACAGCCGGTCATGAAACTGACCCGTTCGGGTGGCAAGGTTCTGTAACGGATCCGTTGATAGACTACAACGGAGAAACTGCGATCTGCTCGTGGCGTAGTGCCGATGAAGACCCTGTCTCGTGCGCCGATACGATTATCGAGGATGCCGGACGGGGGTCTGACATTCAGGGCAGTGGCTGGCTGGCGAGTAGCATCGGCAACGGCTATCATATGTACTATCATTCCAACGTGAACGATTACAATGTTTATGCGAGCTGGTGGGCTACATCAACAATAGAAGGATCTTACAAAGTTTATGTGTACATTCCATCGCAAAATGCCACGATAACGAATGCCGACTACCTCGTCTGGAATGGCATAGATTATTACCCCGATGTATATGTAGGTAGTGTCCCTTTAATGAGGCACAGGGCATTTAAGCAAAATTCGATGCAAGATTCCTTGACGGATTCTGAGTCAAGGAGTCGTGCAGATGGACTTGCGAACGTGTCATTGTCGGAATCGGCGATGTCGCTCTTAC
>JACQEC010000293.1 GCA_016200765.1 Chloroflexota bacterium
AACCACTCAGTCATCGTCTTGTGCCTTCACCTCACGACGACCAAGGTAAGGGCGAAGCGGCGCGCGAGCGGCCTGCTGGTTCACGCGGTGATTCGCGCGCGCCGCTTCGCCCCTACACGCGCTCCGTTGCGCCGCAGGCAATCCGTTGAACAATCGCCACCCGAAACCCGGTCCCCTGCGCGTGATACTGCGCGCTCGGTATCGTCACACTACACGCCGAGCGCACATAAAGCTTGGTGTGGTGCACGCTGTAGCCCCAAGAGCCGCCTTTGACGACGTGGAAGCCCGGCAGGTTGGGGTTGTATAGACTGCTTGTCCACTCCCAGATGTTGCCAGCCATATCCCAGCAACCGTAAGGCGACACGTTCTGCGGAATCGAACCCACCGGAATCGTCGCGCCAACCCGCCAGTACCACCCGCTCCGTGCCCACTCGCGTTTGGGCTTGACCAGCAGGCTAAAGAAAAACGTCGCCAGTCCAACCGGAAACTTCTTCTGCCAGCGCAGTTCAGGGCGTGGATGCGCTTCGCCCCAGGGGTACGTGCGCCCATCCGTCCCGCGTGCGGCCTTCTCCCACTGTTCTTCGGTGGGCAGTGTGCAAGAGGCGTTCAAGCGGCGCGAGAGCCACTCGCAGTATGCGTAGGCATCGCTCTGCGTCACATCCACGATGGGATGGCGCGCCAGGGCAGGCGGGTAATCGGCTGTCGGCGCGTAGCGGCGCAGGAAGCCGCGCGGCCCGCGCACTATCGTGTACCACTGCCCGCCCCACCGGTAGCCGGTCTCGTCCAAAAACTGCTTCCACTCGGCAACCGTCACAGGATAAACGCCCATCGAGAACTCATCCAGCCACAACACCTGACGCGGGCGCAGCGGCGGGCATTGCTCCAGCCGCTCATAACATTCTTGCGGGCCGTAGATAAATGGCCCAGCCGGAATCAAAGCAAAGCCGGGGAAGTTCGATGCCGGAATTGTGCTTAAACCCCCTTATCTACAATCCATCCGATCAGCGCGCCCACCAGCCAACTCCTCGCCGCGGCCTGCGCGGTGATGCGCGGGTCGCGTTCAGGTTTGCGAAAGCCCGTCAGAGCCGCGGCGTGGCCGACGGCGCTGATGACGGCGGCTACCATGCCCAGCCGCGCCCGGCCGCGCCGCCGCGCGGCCACGCCCAGCGCCACGCCCAGTGGCGCAAGCCCGGCCCACTTGCGCGCCGGCCTTGGCCCTAGCGCGAGCGCCACGTCGCCGGCCGCCCGCATCGCCGCCGAAAGGTGATGGATGTGGCTCATTGCGGGCGCGCAATCCAAGCGGCCTAACGGGTCCGGCATGAATTTCCGCGTCGCCAGCCAGCCCGCCGCGGCCGCCACGACCCAACCCGCCGCCCGATCCCAGCGCCGTGCCGGGCCGCGCCGAGCCGCAATCGCGCCCACAATCGGCAACCACAGATCAAGGTCAAAGCCCTTGTACTCCTCGACGCGCAAGCGATACTCGTCCGACGAGGTGAGCGCGGCCAGCGCCGCCGCCGACGAGGCGCTCATCACCGTATCGGCAAGGATCGCCTGCCCTGCGCTCTCACCCGCCGCAAGCCATGCCGCCAGCGGTGAGAGCGCCGCCGCGCCCAGCGCGAGCAATTTGCTCGAATAGGTTGGGCGGTAGTTCTGCTCTAGGCTATCGCGCGCGCGATCCAGCCGCCCCGCGAGCGTAACCGCGCCCGCCGACCCCACCGCCAGCGCCACCGCCGCCGCCTCGTTCAATCCCAACACCCGTTTGGCCACCATCGCCCACGCCCCCGCCGCCACAAGACCGGTCAGTGCCCGGTTCGGGGCGGGCGCGTTGTTCGCCTCGCGCGCGACTGGCGCGGCCAGCGTAAACCCTTGGCCTTCAACCGCGGCACGGATATGCTCCAAATAGTGGAGGCATTCTAGCGGCTCGGTGGCATGGATGACGCGGAAGAAGTTCACGAACATCATGCGCACGCCGCGTTCTTGGGCCAGCATCGCCCAGTGATGCGAAATGGAATGGTAGTCTTCGGGGATCATCTGCGCGGGCGTGAACTGGTGAGCGATAACAACGTGGGGCGCGCGCCGCTTGGCGATGAACCAATCGCCGCGCTGGTGACGCGACTGCGCGAAATAGGCGAACGTCAGCCGGTGCGCCTCTAGCGCCGCCACCGTCGCGTCGAGGTGCATCTCGTGGCCGAGAATCAGGTCGCCCTCAAACGCCACGACGCCATCGCCCACCTCCGCGGCCTGCGCGAGCGTGCGCTCGATCAGCGCGCGCTCATGCCAGTCGTAGCTGACAGGGCGCGGGATGACGGCTAGGCCGCTGTCGTGTATCTCGCGTGCAGCCTCCGCGTCGAACCCAAGGCCGATGCCGCCAACGGCTGTTAGGTCGCCCGCAAACGCCATCACCTCATTTTCTTCGGCCAGCCATTGGGCGTGAAGTTGCGGCAGGCGCGTTTGCATTTCGGCCACGAGCCACGCCATCAGTTCAACGTCGCCGCCGGTGAGGTAATTCCATCTCCCGGCTGGGGCGCGGGTGTTTAGCGACTTGCGCGGCGCGCATGGCAACAACCGGCCCTCGCGCAACAGTCGGTTGATCGTCAGTTCCGGCACTGTGCAATGCGTCGCGCCGCTGGCCTTGAGTTGGCGCAGGAGTTCGCACAGCGGCAAGCCCGCGCGCGCCGAGACCGCCTGCACGTCGTCGTAGTCCACGACGATGCTGACCCGCTTGTCTCCCGCGCGCCGTCTCTGCGCGCTCGATACTGTTTGCATGGCGGCCACGCCACCGGCGGCCATCATACCCAGTGATACCAGTGTACTGATTCTCATGCGTCGTCTTTGTTCAGGATGGTTTATCTGCGGCTTGCTTGATACGCTT
>JACQEC010000295.1 GCA_016200765.1 Chloroflexota bacterium
CTATTCGGCGCTCGCCTATTATGCCGATCATCAGCAAGCGCTGGATAAAGTCATCGCGGAGGAATCTGCCGAGGTTCAGCGCCTGTGGGAGGCGAACCGGAATTCGCCCATCCGACAGAAACTGCGCGCCCGCGGGCTGATGTAGTCCAACCACCATCGAGAGAAAAATCCAAATCTTGAATAGGGAGGGAGACCCACCATGAACGGTCAACACAAGTTTTTGCTCGACGAAAGCCAGCTGCCGAAGGCGTGGTACAACATCAACGCCGATATGCCGGTGCCGCCCCAGCCGGTCCTGCACCCCGGCACTATGCAGCCGGTCACGCCCGATTTCTTGAGCGTGCTGTTTCCGATGAGCCTGATCATGCAGGAGATGAGCCCCGAACGCTGGATTGAAATCCCGGAGCCGGTGCGCGACATCTATAAGCTGTGGCGCCCGACGCCGATGTATCGCGCGCTCCGCCTGGAGAAGGCGCTCGACACGCCGGCGCACATCTACTACAAGTACGAGGGCGTCAGCCCGGTCGGCTCGCACAAGCCCAACACGGCCGTGGCGCAGGCCTACTACAACAAGGAAGCCGGCACCAAAGCCTTGACCACCGAGACCGGCGCGGGACAGTGGGGCAGTGCGCTGGCGATGGCCTGCAATTTCTTCGACATGGCGCTCGAAGTCTATATGGTCAAGGTCTCGTATTTCCAGAAGCCGTACCGCCGCATCATCATGGAGAACTTCGGCGCGCGCGTCTTTGCCAGCCCCAGCAGTAACACCCACTACGGCAGTGAGATTCTGGCCGAAGACCCCGACTCGCCCGGCTCGCTGGGCATCGCCATCTCGGAGGCGGTCGAGGCGGCGGCCTCGTCGGGCGGCGCGAAGAAATATTCGCTCGGTTCGGTGCTGGGTCACGTGCTGATGCACCAGACCGTCGTCGGCATCGAATCGTTACAGCAGATGGAGATGGCGGGCGAATACCCCGATATGGTGATCGGCTGTGCGGGCGGCGGCTCGAACTTCGCGGGCTTCGCGTACCCGTTCCTGCACCAGAACTTCACGGCCGGGAAGAAGACGAAGATAATCGCCGTGGAGCCAGCCTCCTGCCCCAGCATGACCAAGGGGCAATATACGTTCGACTACGGCGACACGGCGGCGATGGCGCCGATTGTCAAGATGTACACGCTCGGCCATACCTTCGTGCCGCCGGGCATCCACGCCGGCGGCCTGCGCTATCACGGCATGGCGCCCAGCGTCAGCGCGCTGGTGAACCACGGCGACATCGAGGCGCGGGCGGTCGGGCAGTTGGCGACGTTCGACGCGGCGGTGCGGTTCTCGAAGGCGGAGGGCATCATCCCCGCGCCGGAGTCGGCGCACGCTATCCGCGTGGCGATTGACGAGGCGCTGGCGTGCAAGCAGAGCGGCGAGCGCAAGGTGATCGCCTTCAACCTCTCGGGGCACGGCCATTTTGATATGACGGCCTACGAGGCCTACCATCAGGGAAAGTTGCAGGATTACGACTACCCGGCGGAACTGGTGATGGAGGCGATGAGCCACCTGCCGAAGGTGCCGGCGATGGGGTAGGCAGGGGCGGCGGGGCGGCGGGGCGTTGGCGCGTTGAAAGACCTCACCCCCAACCCCTCTCCCAAGTATGGGAGAGGGGAGTGCGCCGCTTCGCCCTTACAGTGGCCGATGGGTTTACATAAGTTTTACCCTTTCTGCAGAGGGTATGGTTTTGCAGAAAGTCGGTATGCTTGGCAGTCATTGTCACAACCTTTCGGCGCATGACTTGACGGATTACTTGGCGCTTAGAACCTCACCCCCGGCCCCTCTCCCCCCGATCTAGTCGGGGGGAGAGGGGAGAAACAGCACGCAACGGCGGCGACCGGGGGTCGAGACCTGGCCGTGACGGGGAAGGGCGAAGCCACGGCCAGCCATCTTGTTGCCAAACAGGGTGAGCCGTGGCCGTGGCTTCGCCCCTACGAATCTGCGTTATACCCTGCTGATTGCTATCAGACATTTTCATGGAGGCGAGACACGATGCCACGCCGCAAACAGCCTGCTACCCCGCCAACCGATAACGCCGCAGTCACCGATTACCGCCACGGCGAGACGCGCAAAAACATCCCGCCGGCGGGCCTCGCCGCGCGCGGGCGGGTGCAGGAAGTCCCCAAAACCCGCTACGCCTATGACCCGCACCTGCCGCCGGTCTTGCGCTTTGACCCCACAGGCGGCCCCGACCACCTGCCCGACCTGCTCGCCGCGGCGCGCACCCGCCCCTTGACCGACGCCGAAGCGCGCTTGCTGGCCGACGCCCTGCGAAGCCAGCAGCCGTGGCTGGAATGGGCGGGCAAGCGCGAGAAGCACTGGCTTGAGGTGGACCCGGTCGCCCTGCACATCCACGAGCGCGTCTCCGCGCAGGCCATCATCAAACTTGCGTTGCGTGAGCCGCTCCAGCGTTCGCTCTTCGCCGACCCGGAATTGGAATACCGCAAGGAAATCCAGTTCTACCAGCACAATGTCTCGTGGTCGAACCGGCTCATCCTCGGCGACAGCCTCGTGGTGATGGATTCGCTCGCCAAGCGCGAAGACCTCGCGGGCAAGGTGCAGATGATCTACCTAGACCCGCCCTACGGCATCAAATTCGCCAGCAACTTTCAGGCGCAGGTCGGCGTGCGCGATGTCAAGGACAAAGACGCCGACCTGACCCGCGAGCCGGAGCAGATCAAAGCCTACCGCGACACGTGGACGCTCGGCATCCACTCCTACCTCGCCTACCTGCGCGACCGCCTCATCGCCGCCCGCCAACTGCTCACGGATTCGGGCAGTATCTTCGTGCAGATTAGTGACGAGAACATCCATCGTGTACGGTTGCTGATGGATGAGGTGTTTGGCACACAGAATTACTGTTTGATAATCACCTATCAGAAGACCGGTGGCATACCTGGAACTCTAATCAATCCTACTATGGATTATGTACTTTGGTATGCAAAGCAGAAGGAAGTGGCAAAGTTTAGACCACTTTATGTTGAGAGGTTGATTGGCGATACTGCATTAGACAGATACGACCAAATCGAATTCACGGATTTTTCTGAGCAACGACTCACCTCCGCTCAAATAGCAGGTACTGTATCAATAACCAATGGTAGCCGCTTTCAATTGACGAGTTTGTTCTCGGAAGGAGCAAGTGCTTCAGGTGAACCCAGATTCTTATTTAGAGATGTCACTTATCAACCATCAAGTGGTAAGCACTGGACGACGAATCTTAATGGGCTAAGCAATCTTGCTAAAGCAGACCGCATTCAGGTTATGGGAAGTGTTCTGAGATACAAGCGGTATCTTAAAGATTTCGCTTATGTCCCTATAACAGATCGTTGGGACAGTGTTCAACTGGGTACAGGTAGAATCTACGTAGTCCAAACCAGTACGACCGTTATCGAACGCTGCCTGCTGATGACCACCGACCCCGGCGACCTCGTGCTCGACCCGACCTGCGGCTCCGGCACCACCGCCACTGTCGCCGAACAGTGGGGCCGCCGTTGGATTACCATAGACACCTCGCGCGTTGCCCTCGCGCTTGCCCGCCAGCGCCTGCTCACCGCCAAATACGACTACTACCAACTCGCCGACCCGGCGAAGGGCGTCTCCGGCGGCTTCATCTGCAAAACCGTCCCGCACATCACGCTCAAATCCATCGCCCAGAATCAGGCGCTTGACCCCATCTTCGCCAAATGGGAGCCACGGCTGGCCGCCCACCTCGCCGCGCTCAATGCCGCGCTCGCCGCTGTGCCCGCCGACGCGCGCGCGCGCCTCGCCGCCAAACTTGTCGCCAAAGAAAAGCGCGAGGGCAAATCGTCCATCAGCGAGGCCGACCGCCGCCGCTGGCTGCTGCCCATCGCCGGCTGGCGCGAATGGCAAGTGCCTTTCGATAGCGACCCCGATTGGCCGGCATCCCTGCAAGATGCCCTGCGCAACACTCGCGCCGCGTGGCGCGCCAAAATGGATGAGGTGAACGCCATCATCACGGCCAGCGCGCCCCAAGAAACGTTGGTGGATCAACCCAAAGTCGCGCCCGGCATCCTGCGCGTCAGCGGCCCGTTCACCGTCGAGGGCGTCCAGCCGGTCGAAGAATCGCTCGACAGCGAAAGCCCCATCGGCGGCCAGCCCGACAGCCTGCCCACCTTCGAGGCCGCCGACCCCGCCGCCGAACCGGCCAACGCCGAAGCCTATCTCGACAAGATGGTTCGCCTGCTGCGCCAAGATGGCGTGCGCTTCCCCGATAACAAGGCGCAAAAGTTCCTGCGGCTTGAGCCGCTCGCGCACAGCATCCTCCACGCCGAAGGCGAATGGGGCAACGGCGACGGCCCGCGCCGCGTGGCCGTCTCCTTCGGCCCGCAATATGGCCCCATCACCGCCAAGCAGGTCGAAGAGTGTATCCGCTCGGCCAGCCGGCGCGGCTGTGACGATCTAGTCTTTGCCGGTTTCACCATTGACGCCGCCGCGCAAGCCGCCATCCAAGATGACCCCGACCCGCAGGTGCGCTGTCATCTGGCGCACATCCGCCCCGATGTGAATATGGGCGACCTGCTCAAAGACACGCCGGGCAGTCAACTGTTCACCGTCTTTGGCCTGCCGCGCGTCTCGCTCAAGGCGGACAAAGATCAATGGATGGTCGAGATGGAAGGGGTGGACATCTACGACCCGCTCACTAACAGCCTGCGCGCCACCCGCGCCGATAAGGTCGCCGCGTGGTTTCTGGACAGCGACTACGACGGGCGCACCTTCTGCGTTACGCAAGCCTTCTTTCCCGACAGCGGCGCGTGGGAAAAACTCGCCCGCGCGCTCAAGGCCAGCCCCCGATCATCCCCGACTAGATCGGGGACGGGGGCCAGCGTGGATGAAGAGCGCTTCGCCGCTTTTTCCGGCACGCGCTCCCTGCCCTTTCCCGCCGGTCCATACCAGCGCATCGCCGTCAAGGTCATAGACCCGCGCGGCAACGAGGTCATGCGCGTCATGCGCCTGAGTGGCCCTTCGACAGGCTCAGGATACACGACTATCGCTGATCAGCCATGAAGGTGATTATATTTTACGTCTGATGTCAGTGGTCACAAGTTAAGGTAACTGGTTCTTTGTCAAATTTGGTCTTGTAGCCATGCGGATGTATGTATGACAGCATGGCCCCATCATCATCTGCACCTGAAAAACCGAAGAAAACGAGTTCCGTCCGTCATACCCGTGCGATTCAGCGGGATCGCGGCAAGCGC
>JACQEC010000030.1 GCA_016200765.1 Chloroflexota bacterium
ATTAGCGGGACGCTGGCCGCGCGCGGGGGCAGTGTCCGGCTCGACGGCGACGACCTCGGCAGGCTGAACGCCCGCCGGCGCGCCCAGCGGGTCGCGGTGGTGCCGCAGGGCGCGCGCCTGCCGGAGGCGTTCACCGTCATGGAGGTCGTGTTGATGGGGCGCACGCCGTATCTCTCACTGTTGGGACGCGAGAGCGCCGCCGACCTCCGCATCGCGCGCGAGGCGCTGGCGCAGACCGACACGCTGGCGCTGGCCGAGCGGCGGGTTGGCGAACTCTCGGGCGGCGAGCAACAGCGCGTGCTGGTCGCGCGCGCGCTGGCGCAACAGCCCAAAGTCTTACTGCTCGACGAGGCCACGGCGCATCTCGACCTGCGCTATCAGGCGGAGGTCGCCGGGCTGGCGCGCCGCTGGGCGCACGGCCATGGCCTGATCGTCATCGCCGCCATGCACGACCTCAACCTCGCCGCGCTGTACGCCGACCGGCTGGCGCTGATGCACGAAGGTGAACTGCTGGCCGTGGATCGGCCCGCCGCGGTGCTGACGCCAGCCCTGCTGGGGCGGGCCTACGGCGTGCCGGTGGTGGTGAGCGAGCACCCCATCCACCGCACGCCGCTGGTGGCGTTGAAGGACGAGGAAAAAAGTTGACCCGACTCTCACGCCGTTTCTTCGCGCGCCCGACACTACAAGTGGCGCGAGACCTGCTGGGACAGCGGCTGGTGCGGCTCTATGAGGGAGAGCGCCTCGGCGGGATCATCTGCGAGTGCGAGGCGTATATCGGCGAAGCGGACACGGCCTGCCACGCCTCGCATGGCCGCACCGCGCGCACCCAGGTGATGTACGGCGAGCCGGGGCGCGCCTACGTTTATTTCACCTACGGCATACACTGGATGCTCAACTGCGTGACCGAGCGCGTGGACTTTCCGGCGGCGGTGCTGATCCGCGCGGTCGTTCCGGATGAGGGGATTGAGACGATGCGGGAACTGCGCGGACGCAAACCGGAAGCCGACCGACTGCGGGGGCTGGCCGACGGCCCGGCCAAGTTGTGTCAGGCGCTGGCGGTTGACGGCGCGCTGAACGCCGAAGACCTTGTGACGAGCGAGCGGTTATTCATCGAGCGGCAGAAGGTCGTCCCCGAAGCGCGCGTGCGGCAGACGCCGCGCATCGGCATCGAAAACGCCGACCGCGTGGCGCGCGATCACTTGTGGCGGTTTGTGTTACTGCCGGACACAGCCCAACGCGGCACGCACAACGCGCAACGGGTTTAGACAGGCGCGCCGTTGGGGAAGAGGCGCGCGGCCTCCCACGCTTTGTAGGAGGATCGCACCAGCGGGCCGGAGGCGATATAGAGGAAGCCCATCCGCTGGCCGTCCTCGCGCAGGTGCGCGAAGACATCGGGGTGGATGTACTCCATCAGCGGGTAGTGACGCTTCTTGTTCGTGGGGCGCAGGTATTGGCCGATGGCCAGCAGGTCGCAGTTCGCATCGCGCAGGTCGCGCATCGTCTCGACCACTTCGTCGTAAGTTTCGCCCAGCCCCAGCATGATACTGCTCTTCGTCATGATGGCGGGGTTGATCGCTTTGACGGTCTCGTAGCCCGCGCGCCGGTCGCGCACCTCGTAGGTCAGCCGCCGCACCGTCTCGATGTTCTGCGCGATGACGGCCGGACGCGCATCCGCCAGCGTCTTGATGTCCGCGTAACTGCCGCGGAAGTCGGGAACGAGCACCTCGACAATGGTCTTGGGCGACTTCGCCTTGATCTGCCGCACCGTCTCGGCGAAGATGCCCGCGCCGCCGTCGGGCAGGTCGTCGCGATCCACCGAGGTGACCACCACATAGGTCAAGCCCATCTGGCTGATGGCTTCGGAGACGCGCCACGGCTCCAACTCATCCACCACGCCGCCGGGGTTGCCGGTCGTCACCGCGCAGAAGCGGCAGGCGCGCGTGCAGACATCGCCGAGGATCATGATGGTGGCGGTGCCGGCGCCCCAGCACTCGCCGATGTTGGGGCAGAGCGCCTCCTCGCAGACCGTGTGCAGTTGCAGGCCGCGCATCAACCCCTTCAGGCGCGAATACTCTTCGCCCCAAGGGGCGCGCACCTTGATCCATTCGGGGTGGCGGGGCCGGACGGGTGCGGTGGTCATGGGTTCGACATCCTTCGACATCCTTCGACAGGCTCAGGATGCTGGCTCAGGATGCAGGCTTACCGTGCAAGGCTAAGCCTTGTACCGGCTGATCAATTCCGGCAGGGAGAACTTCGTGCCGGCTTTGGCGCGGGTCTCCAGCGCGTTCTGAACCATGCTGGGGCGTTCCTCGCTGTAGAACTCGCCCAGATAGAGTTGCTCCGAGTCCAGCGCCATCTTGAGCGCGGCGATCTTGTCGTGCCGGTCGTGGGCGATTGGCAAGGGCTTGGTCACTTCTTTGTAATGATCGTAGGTGTCGTAAAAGGTGACACAGGGCGAGTAAATCTGGATGAAGGAGAAGCCGGTGTGGGTCAGGCCGCGCTTGATCAACTCGGTGACCTCTTTGGGCTTGGACGAAAAGCCGCGCGCGACGTAGCTCGCGCCGTAGACGAGCGCCATCGCAATGGGGTTGATGGGCGCGTCGGTGTTGCCGTAGGGCGTGGACTTGGCGGCCTTGCTCTCGCCATAGGGCGCGCCTTTCGGGCTAAGGCCGACGGGACTGGTGGGCGAGGCCTGGCCTTTGGTCAGGCCATAGATCTCGTTGTCCATCACGATATAGGTGATGTCAATGTTGCGGCGCGCGGCGTGGGGCAGGTGCCCGGCGCCGATGGAGAAGGCGTCGCCATCGCCGCCGACCGCCGCGACCAGCAGGTCGGGGTTAGCCATCTTGATGCCGGTCGCCAGCGGCAGGGCGCGGCCATGCACGCCGTGGAAGCCATAGGCCTCGACGAAGGCCGGGAAGCGCCCGGAACAGCCGATGCCCGAGGCGATGACGGCCTTCTCCGGCGGGATGCCCAACTCGCTCAAGGCTTTATAGAACGCGGAGAGCACGCCGAAGTCGCCACAGCCGGGGCACCAGATGGGCTTGACCTCGCTCTTGTATTCGTTCGCCTTCAACTGCACCTGATGCAGCAACGGCGCAACCGAAGACTGCATCGTAGCCGTAGTCATAACAAACTCCTCACTAGCGTCCAAACCCGAAGGGTTTTTAAAACCCTTCGGGTTTGGTTTATCTCATCTTCGCGTATTCTTCGCGGATGGACTGCACGATTTCGCGCGCCGTGAACGGCACGCCGCCATACGAGTTGAGCTTGACGAAGGGCCGCAGGAACGCGCCGCGCAGGATGTCGGCCAGCTGGCCGGAGTAGTTCATCTCCGGCACGATGACCGTCTTCTTATTCTTCAGAAACTCGGCAATCGGCTTTTCCGGCAGGGGCATCAGCGCCTTGGGATAGAAGGCGTGAACCGCTATGCCATCGTCGGCGCACGATTGGATGGCCTCGCGCACCGGACCGATGGTCGAGCCCCAGCCGATGATCCCCAACTCCGCTTTCGGGTCGCCGAGATGCTCCCACATCTCGTGCAGTTCGATGTATTCCAGCGCGGCTTGCAGTTTGCGGGCGCGCTTGCGCATGTTGGCCGAGTGCATCTCCACGCTAAAATTCGGAGCGCCGCTGGGGAAGTGTTCCAGCCCTTCGGCGATGTATTGCCCGCCGCTCTGCCCGGGAATCGCCATAGGCGAAACACCGCTTTCGGTGTCCGTGTAGCGCTCGTAGGGGCCGGCGCCGTTGGCCGATGGGTTGTAGAGCAGGCGCGGCTCGTGAAACACTTTCGACAGGTCAAACGGCTCGATGGTTTGCACGCGCACCGCCATATCCTGATCGGACATGAAGATGACGGGCGTCTGGTATTTCTCGGTCAGGTTGAAGGCGTGGATCATCTGGTAGAAGCAGTCTTCGATGGTGGTTGGCGCGACGACGATGCGCGGCGTGTCGTCGTTTCCGGCGAAGCAGGCGTTGCGCAGGTCGCCCTGCGAGACTTTGGTCGGCATGCCGGTTGAAGGGCCGCGATTTCGTCTTCGGCCTGAATGACCGTGCCGCCGTATTTGGGGAACTCGGCGGCCAGAAACTCCATGATCTCCGAGGCCGGGGTGATCGGGTATCCGGCGAAGAAACGGCAGTTCGCCGCGATCGCGCCGAGCGAGATGGCCTGATTGCCCGACAGCACCAGGCGGTCAATGCGCGGCCCGCTGGGGATGGGCAGGTGGAAGGGGGCGTCCTTGCTCACCTTCTGCTCGACGAACAGGTAGCCTTTTTCCAGCGCGGCGATGTTCGTCGGCAGAACGTCGGCGTGGCGGCCAAAACGTTTCTCGACCGCTTTCTTGGCGATGTCCATATCCATGTCGAACAGCTTGACCAGCGCGCCCACCGCGACCATGTTGTAGCCGCGCGCAAACGAGAGCGACTTGGCGATGTCGTGCAGTGGGATGCCGATCTGCAGGTGGCTGTCGCCGTTGGGGTCGAGCTTGACGTCGTTGCTGTTGTAGACGAGCACGCCGTTCCGCTTCAACAGCCGGTGGTAGCGCTCGTAGGTTTCTTCATCGTAGGCCAGCAGGACATCCAACTCGTCGCCTTGCGCGACAAGCGGCTCCAGCGCGGCGCGCATCTGGTACATGACGTGGCCGCCCTTGATTTCGGCGGGGATGGTGCGCGTGGTATAAACTTCCAAACCGGCATAGGCCGCCATAAAGGCGAAGATTTCGCCCGTGGCGACGATGCCTCCGGCGGCAGAATCACCCCCCACGCGCAAGACGAGGTCTTGACTGCCGCTGTGACCGTTCGAGGTACTCATGCGAACTAACTCCTCAACATATAGGCAAAAGGATGTAAAAGCCGACAGGCGTCGGCTCTTGGTTATTATAGCATAGATTCCGCTTGGGCGGCTGACCCGCTGACAGGCTCGATCAGGGGCGGGGATTTTACCGCAGAGGACGCCGCGATTTGGGGATTTTTGATTTCAGATTTTAGTCAAAAATCTGAAATCAAAAATGGATTCGGCGGGTTTTACAGCAACTCCACGATGGTCGTCTCGCCCTGCCCCACGCCCACGCACAGCGTCGCCAGCCCGTAGCGCACGCCGCGCCGCCGCATCTCGTGGACGAGCGTCGTCAGGATGCGCGCGCCGGAACAGCCGAGCGGGTGGCCGAGCGCAATCGCGCCGCCGTTGACGTTGGTGATCTCGTGCCGGAAGCCGAGTTCGCTCATGACCGCCAGCGCCTGCACCGCGAACGCCTCGTTCAACTCGACGAGGCCGATGTCGGCGCCAGTCAGGCCGGCGCGTTGGAGCGCCTTGCGCGTGGCCGGCACGGGCCCCAGCCCCATCGTGCGCGGGTTGACGCCCGCCGCCGCGCCGGATACGATGCGCGCAATGGGCTTGAGGCCCAACTCGCCCGCTTTGGCCTCGCTCACCAGCAGGATCGCCGCCGCGCCGTCGTTCAGGCTGGAGGCGTTGCCCGCCGTGACCGTGCCACCCTTGCGGAAAGCGGGCTTGAGCGCGGCCAGTTTGTCCAGCGAGGTGTCCTTGCGCGGCTGTTCGTCCCTATCCACGATGAGCGGGTCGCCCTTGCGCTGGGGCACGGGCACCGCCACGATCTCCCCGGCGAAGCGCCCCGACTCGGTGGCGGCGACGGCGCGTTGGTGCGAGGCGAGCGCGAAGGCATCCTGCTGATCGCGCGTGATGGTCTTTTCCATCTCGTAGATGTTTTCCGCCGTCTCGCCCATCGCCTCCAGCGGGAACATCGCCTGCATCTTGGGGTTGGGGTAGCGCCAGCCGAGCGTCGTATCCCAGAGGGTGACGTTGCCGGTCGGAAACGCCCCTTCCGATTTGGGCATGGACCACGGCGCGCGGCTCATGCTTTCCACGCCTCCGGCGATCAGCACGTCGCCCTCGCCGACGCGGATGGCACGCGCGGCGTTGTTCACCGCGGCCAGCCCGCTGGCGCAGAGGCGGTTGACCGTCTGCGCGGCGGTCTGCTCGGGCAGGCCGGACAGGAGGGTGGCCATACGCGCGACGTTGCGGTTGTCCTCGCCGGCCTGGTTGGCGCAACCGAAATAGACTTCCTCGATCAGATGCGGGTCAATGCCGGTGCGTTTGACCAGTTCGCAGATGACGTGCGCGGCGAGGTCGTCGGGGCGCACGTCTTTGAGCACGCCGCCATGCTTGCCAATCGGCGTGCGGATCGCGGCGATAATCACTGCGTTGGGCATCAGACCTCCAGTCGTGCCTGTGGATTGCCCCATTCAGGGGCAGGCGCAAGAGCGCGCCCACAGTCTACAATAGAGTGCGCGCGGTGGCAAAAGCGGCGATGGTGTGGGCGCGTTGGCGCGTTCCGCGTTGCCGTGACGGGGTGCGAATGACGATAGGCGACCGGCTGTGCGTGAGCGAGCGCTATGAAGGAAACGGTTGATCTTTCTACCGTTCGATAACCGGCAGGTACAACCAATACTCCTGTTTCGCCACGATGTAGCCGGTCTGCGTTAGCGATGCGCTGCCCGCCGGGCCGCTGATGGTCAGCATGACGGTGTACGTGCCCGGCGTATCGTAGACGTGAACTGGGTTGGTCAGCGTGCTGGTCTGTCCATCGCCAAACGACCACAGACTCTGCGTGAAGTCGCCGCTCGATAGGTTGCTGAACGTCACCGTCAAGGGCACCGTGCCGCTGACCGGCACGGCTGTGAAGGCGGCTACCGGTGGTTGATAGACCGTAAGCATGTGAGTAGCACTAATGGCGCTGACGGTATTGGTCGCCGTCACCGTGATCGTCTGCGGGCCGGGTAAGGTGAAGCTGAAGTTGGCCGTGTCGCTTAAACCGCCGGTGTGAGTCAGCAACAACTGATTGGTCACCTGCCAGACATAACTGATCGGCTGGGTGGCGGTGAGCGGTCCAACGGTGGCTGTGATTGTGTAGAGGCTATTGGTGGTCGCCGTGACCGGACCGCTCAAGTCAAGGCTGCCCAGCGGTATAGTGAAGGTGGCGGTAAGCGCGCGGTCGGCGGTGAGCGTGAGCGTCAGTGGATTGGACGAACTGTTCACGTCGCCGCTCCAATTGCTGAAGCGGTAGCCCTGCGTCGGCGTGGCGGTCAGGGTGACCGTGACGGGCGGCGTGCTCGTGATATAACCCGCGCCGCCGTTGCAGTTGCCGGATGGGCTGGCCGTGATTGCGCCCGCCCCCGAAGGATTCGCGGCAATCGTCAACGTGTAACAGAGTGCGCTGGTTAGCCCGACCACACCCACCGGAGCGACCTGAAAGTAAGCCGTGCCATTGCCCACCTCGCCATAGAAGTTATAGCCCCAGCACTTGAGGCCGCCACCGGTCGTCTGGCCGCAGGTGTGACCGTAACCGGCGGCGATAGCGCTCACGCCGCTGGTGAGGCCCACCACATCCACTGGGGTGATGCGGTCGGTGGTCGTCCCATCGCCCAACTGGCCAAAGTAGTTCCGGCCCCAGCACTTGACGCCCCCGTCGGTTGTCAGCACGCAGGAGTGATAGTAACCGGTGGCGATGGCGCCGATGCCGCTGGTGATCCCCACTACACCCACTGCGATGTTGCGCTGGGTGGTCGTCCCATCGCCCAATTGGCCGAAGTAGTTATAGCCCCAGCACATGACGCCCCCGCCCGTCAACAGCAGGCAGGTGTGGTAGAAACCGGCAGTGATGGCACTGACGCCACTGTCCTGCCCCGCCACATCCACCGCGGTCAGCCGGTTCGTGGTCGTCCCATCGCCTAACTGGCCGTAAGTGTTAACGCCCCAGCACTTGAGGCCGCCGCCGGTCGTTAGCGCGCAGGTGTGGTAGAGACCGGCGGTGATGGCGCTGACACCGCTCGTCAGTCCCGCCACATCCACTGCGGTCAGCCGATCCGTGGTCGTGCCATCGCCCAACTGGCCGTCATAGTTATAGCCCCAGCACTTGACCCCGCCACCGGTTGTCAGCGCACAAGTGTGGTAGTCCCCGGCGGCGATGGCGCGGACGCCGCTGGTCAACCCCACCACATCTACTGCGGTGGAGTGGTCGTTGGTTGTTCCATCGCCCAACTGGCCGGAGTAGTTCCGGCCCCAGCACTTGACGCCGCCGGCCGTCGTCAGCGCGCAGGTGTGATATTCACCAGCGGCGACCGCGCTGACCCCGCTGGTCAGACCCGCCACATCTACTGCGGTGGCGCGCTGCATGGTTGTCCCATCACCCAACTCGCCGTCGTAGTTATAGCCCCAGCATCTGACGCCACCTGCGCTGGTCAGCGCGCAAGTGTGGTAGCCTCCGGCGGCGACTGTGCTGACGCCGCTGGTCAGCCCCACCACGTCTACTGAAGTGACTTGAAAGAGAATCACACCATTGCCCAACTGGCCGGAGGAGTTATTGCCCCAGCACCTGACTCCGCCTGTGCTGGTCAGCGCGCAGGTGTGATAGCCCCCGGCGGCGACCACACTGACACCGGTGGTCAGCCCCGTCACATCCACCGCGCTGGCGCGCTGCGTGGTCGTCCCATCGCCCAACTCGCCTTCGTAGTTATAGCCCCAGCACTTGACGCCGCCTGCGCCGGTCAGCGCGCAGGTATGATAGTAACCGGCGGTGACGACGCTGACGCCACTGGTCAGGTCCACGACATCCACCGCGGTCGCACTCAGCGTGGTCGTCCCGTCGCCCAATTGGCCATAGGCGTTCCAGCCCCAGCACTTGATGCCGCCGACCGTCGTCAGCGCGCAGCTGTGCTGGTAACCGGCGGCGATGGCGAGGACGCCGCTCGTCAGCCCCACCACATCCACTGCGGTGAGGCGGTCGTAAATGGTCGTCCCATCACCCAGCTGGCCGAGGCCGTCATAGCCCCAGCACTTGATGCCGCCGACCGTCGTCAGCGCGCAGCTATGCCTACTTCCGACGGCAATAGCGCTCACGCCGCTGGTCAAGCCCAACACATCCACCGCGCTCAGCCGGTTCGTGATCGTCCCATCGCCCAGTTGGCCGTAGTAGTTCCAGCCCCAGCACTTGACGCCGCCTTTTGTCGTCAACGCGCAAGTGTGCAAGCCTCCGGCGGCGATGGCGCTGACCCCGCTGGTCAGGCCCGTCACATCCACCGGGGTGGTGCGCTGGATGGTCGTTCCGTTGCCCAACTGGCCATAGAAGTTCCAGCCCCAGCACTTGACGCCGCCGCCGGTCGTCAGCGCACAGCTATGCTCACCCCCGGCGGAGATGGCGCTCACGCCGCTGGTCAGGCCCGTCACATCCACCGGGGTAGTGCGCTGGGTGGTCGTCCCATCACCCAACTGGCCGTAGAGGTTATAGCCCCAGCACTTGACGCCGCCGCCGGTTGTCAGCGCACAGGCGTGAAAGCCCCCGGCGGCGATGATACCGTTCGTTTGCGGCATCAGGCTCAGCGCTGATGGCGCCGCCGGTAGGGGCAATTGAGCGATACGCGTATCGGCTGACACTGGCATCGCATCGGGCGGTGGATGGGGCAGGGTGATGGTGCTGACGCCGTCGGCGGCACCCTGCGGCGCGTGCTGAGACGGTAGGGAAACGGCACGGGAGATTGTTGCGACAGGGTACGCCGTGGCCGCCTGCGGCCAGACGAGAAGCAACCCACAGACCGCGAGGGACAGCCTGCGGATCGCGAGGTAGAGCCAGTGCTGAGATGACATGGCGCGCTTCTAGGGTTGAGACGCGACGAGTTCGATGTTGACACACCTGCCGCGCCGCTCGCGAGCATGGGCCGCGCGGCGCTTCGTATGCTACGCTCTCACGCGCATGATGTCAAATGGTCGCAGACGCGGCATCGGTTGGAAACCGACGCCTACAGTTGGAAAACCCGCTACGCGGGTTGGGGACGCCGAACCGGCGCAGCCGGTTTGATAGCAATAGGCGTCGGTTTCCAACCGATGCCTCACCCCTTCAGCCGCGCTTCCCACACCGTCTCAAACCCCAGCCCCGACCAGAACTTTGACGAGAGCGGGTTGTGTTGCAGGTAGATCAACCAGTAGTTGGCGATGCGGCGCGCGCGAAACCACTCGTCGGCGGCGGCGAAGAGCAGGTGGCCAATGCCCTGCCCGCGGCGGCGCTCGTCCACCGCGGCTTCGGCGATCAGGCCGTAGCGGCCGGTGGCGAACAGTGGTTGCGCCCAATCGTCGTTGATCGTCTGCACATAGAGGCTGAAAAAGCCGACCACCGCGCCCGCGTCCTCCGCGACCAACAGCGTGCTCTCGCGGCCATCTGCGGCGGCCTTCTCGAAGGTGCGCTTCATGCGCGCCGCTTCGCCCAGCGCAATCTGCAAGGTCGGCTCCAGCGCGGCGTGGTAGGCCATGCTCTGCATGCCGATGCGCACCGCGCCGTCAACATCGCGCGGCCCGGCGCGGCGCACCCGCACGGCGGGCGTGTTGGGGGCAACCGGAGGGGCAACCGCAAGGGTTGCCCCTACCGATGGGGTGTAGGGCGGGACGGGCGGGCGGCGCAAGGGCTCGCCCTGAGCTTGTCGAAGGGTGTAGGCGTAATAGGGGCGGAAACCGAACGCGCGCGCGGCCTCGCGCATGGCTTCATCGCGGGTCGGGATGTGCACCAGCAAGGACGGCGTGCCCCAACGGACGGCTTGATCTTCGGCGCGCGCCAGCAGGTCGGGCCATGTGGCGGGCGCTCCGGCAAACAGCCCGATGCTGGTAAAGGAACGGGGATAATACGACGCGAAGATGTCGCTCTCGCGCTGTTCGGCGTGGTAGAGGGCGATGGCGCCGGTGATGACGCCGCCCTCCTCCGCCGCGAAGGTCGCATAGCGCCCCAGCGACAGCCCGTCGGCAGAGGCTTTTGGGGCCAGCAGTCCCTTGATGAACCCGGAACTGCTCGGGAACGGAATGGCGTGCGGCGATGCTGTCAAGCGCGGGTCACGGCGGACGCGCTCGGCGGCCTGCGCCTCCGCCAGCGCTTCCAGCGCAGGCAGGTCGCGACTTTTGGCGAGCCGAATAACGTGGGTCATGGGCGCGTTATGCGTTGTGCGTTAGTGCGTTGCGCGTTGGCGCGATAGGTTCACCGCCGAGCGCGCCGAGAACGCCGGAGAGAACTCGGAACTTCACGCTCGAAACTTCACGCCGCGAAAGCGCCAGAGGAAATCTCTGCGTACTCGGCGTTCTCGGCGGTGAATGATTGCCCGCTTCGACGGTGCACGCGTGAACGCATAACGCGACAACGCGCTACGCCGCTACGCCGCACAGCGATCCACCACATCCACCAGCGTCTCCAACGGCTGTGCGCCGACCACCAGATACTTGCGCCCGACGATGAACGCCGGCACGCCGCTTAACTTGTACATGAACCCCAGCGCCAGTTCGCGATCCACGCGGGCTTTCAGCGCGCGCTCGTCCAGCGCATGGCGGAAGGCCGCGCCATCCAGCCCCGCCGATTCCGCCAACTCGGTCAGCACGTTCGGGTCGCTCAAGTTGCGCCCCTCGGCAAAGTGCGCGTGAAAGAGCGCGCGCGCATATGGCTCGATCAGCCCCGCGTCCTCCGCGAACTTCGCGCCCTCCAGCGCCAGCCGCGAGCGCGCATTGCGGTTGCGCGGCCCGAAGGTCAAGCCGTAGCCCTGCGCCATCGCCTGCACCTGCGGCCAATGCTCGTCCACCTTGCGGCGGTAGGCGGCTGTGCGCCGCTCCTCCTCCGGCGACGGCGGCGCGCTCGACTCCGGCCGTAGTTCATACGAGAGCCAGCGCACCTCGACATCGCGGATTCTACGCAAGCGGTCCAAACTGGACTGCGCCATGTAGCAGTACGGTCAGATGAAATCGCTGAAGACCTGAATCTCAACGGGCATACGTCACCTCTCGGCGCATTATACCGCAGATTCCGGCAGTGGTTGCCGCGCGCGCGGGATGCCAACCAACAAACCGATCGGCCCCAGCGCGAGGAGCACCATCGCCCACTCCAACCCGAAGTTCTCGGCGGCCAGCCCCAGCAACCACGGCGTGACTCCGGCGGCCATGGCCGCGACCGAGGAGAGGGCCATGCTGGTGCCCGACTGCCCCGGCATGGCCGAGTAGAGTTGGCCGCGCACAATTGCGTACCAGCCGGCGGTCAACAGCCCGACCACCGCCAGCAGAATATACTTGAGCCCGACCACCGGCGTGGCCAGCAAGGCGGCATAGACCATCAGCACAAGGAGCGCGCTCCAGCGCAGATAGGTCAGCCCGCGCACGCGCTCTAACAGCGGGATGATGAAGAAGCCTCCCACCAGCCCGGCCACCGATAAGACCGTCACCGCCAGCGCGGCTTCTGCCGTCGTCACCTGCACCACATCGGTAAAGTAGAGCGGGGCAAATTCGAGGAAGATATCGAGTATCAGGTTGCAGAGCTCGAGCAGAATCAACCAGCGCAGGATGTTGCGGTCGCTCAAGGCGCGCAGGGCGCTGACGACTCCGGCGCGGAATCCGGCGGTCACATCCGCTTCCTGAAAGGTGTCTGTGACGCTGGCGTGAGCCGCCCTCTGTGACCAGATCAGCGCCACCAGCGCGAGGGCGAAAACCGCGAAGCCCAGATACAAGGCCCGCCAGCCCCAACCCAGCGCCAGACCGCCGGAGACGAGCAGAGAGCCGCCCACCACGCCCACCGAGCCGAACAGCGTCCAGCGCGCCATCATCTGTTCGTGGCGGCCGGGGTTCAGGTCCATCAGCGTCGCCTGCGACAAACTGACAAACGCGCCGCCGGCCGGGTAGAAGATCACAAAGCCAACCAACAGCGCGATGAACGTCTGGCTGAAGCCGATGATCGCCAGTGCCAGCGCGAAGACCAGCCCCCCGCCGACGATCAGCGCCTTGCGCTTCCAGACATCGCCCAGAATGCCGAGCGCCGGCTCCAGCGCATTGCCGACCAGCGCGGGCACGCTCAACAGCAGGCCGATCTGCTCGTAATTCAGGTTCAGGTCGGCGCGGATGACCGGCAGGGCCGCGCCTTGCGCGCCATAGACCAACTCATCGAGCAGTTCAATCGTCAGGATGACGAGCGTGGCGCTCCAGAGCGAACGCAGGGCGGGGCGGCGCATGGGCGAAGTAGGGGCGAAGCCGCGCGCACGCATCACCACGTTAACGAGCAGTCTAAGCGCGCGCGGCTTCGCCCCTATCGGCGGGGGTGCTCCCACGTTTAGCGTGGCAAGTAGCGCTTGAAGCGCTCGTAGTAGGCCAGCACCGCCGGCACATAGCGCTGGGTCTCCGCCGGCAGGAACCCGGCGTAGGCGTCGTAGCGGGCGATGGGCGCGTTGGCGCGCCGGGCCGCGCCGCGCACTCCGGCGTAGCGGTAAGCGGGGTTGCGCGATACCTCTTCGTCGAGCAGGCCAGGGCCGGCGTTATAGGCCGCCAGCGCGGGGCGCAAATCCTTAAAGGTCTGCAAGTGGCCGGCCAGAATATGCACGCCTAGCGCCACGTTGGGCTGTGGGTCAAACGGGCCGCCCAGCACCTGCATCAGGCCGTTGGCGCCGGCGCGGGATTGCGCGTTGGGGTTGCCGCCGGACTCCTGCATCATGATCGCGGCAATCAACACCGGATCAACCTTATACTGGTCGGCGGCCGGCTCGATCAACTCCCACCAGCGAGTAACCGCGTCGGGCGGGCTGTCCGATACGCCCAGCGAGCCGAGCAGAAGGATGGCGCCGATCAGCACGACGGCGCAGATGAGCCAATAGCGCATAAGTGTCATCACCGATTACGGTGTTGAGGCATTATACCCTCGAACCGTCGAAAAAGGGTAGTCCGACTTAACGCTTGACCCCTACTCCAAATTGAGAATTGCTGTTGCAGCCCCAACCTCTTGACAGTATCGTACCGTCGTGGTATTATCTTTAGGTAAGGTTTAGCACTCAAAGCATATGACTGCTAACGAGTGCTAAGGGGTTTCGAGAGTGCCAATTGACCTGACGGGCAGACAACAATTTATTCTGGCTCAGGTGGTGCAGAATTATGTCACGATGGCCACCCCCATCGGCTCCGAGCTGATTGCTCAACGGATGCCGATGCGCACCAGTTCGGCCACCGTGCGCAACGAGATGGCCGCCCTGGAGGAGTTGGGCTATTTGATGCACCCCCACACCTCGGCTGGGCGCGTGCCGACGGCCAAGGGCTACCGCTATTTCGTCGAGCGGCTGATGGAGCAGTCCGACCTGACCGAGGCAGAGAAGCGGACGATCCAGCACCAGTTCCATCAGGCACACCTTGACCTTGAGCAGTGGATGCGGCTCGCGGCGGCGGTCGTCAGCCACACGGCGCAATCTACCGCGCTGGTGACGGCCCCGAAATCCCCGCAGTCATACTTTAAGCACCTCGAACTGCTGGCGATCAGCGAGAACCTGATTCTGGTGCTGTTGGTGCTGCGCGATGGCACGGTCAAACAGCAGATGACCGCCACCCCACAGCCCGCCCCCGCGCAGGAAGAACTCAGCGTGCTGTCCGCCCAACTCAACGCGCACCTCGCGGGGCTGAACGCGCGCGGGGTCTCGGCGTTGATGGCGGAGGCGCACGGGCTTGAGGCGCAGGTGCTTGACCGCGTCGCCACGATTATGTACCAGATTGACCATCGCGGTAATCTGGAGATTTATCGCGACGGCTTGAGCCTGATGCTGCAACAGCCGGAGTTTAAGAGCGGCTCGCACGCCGAGCGGCTGATGCACATGTTGGAGGCAGGCACGTCTATGGAGCGCCTGCTCGACGAGGCGGCGACGGCCAACGGCGTGCAGATCGTGATCGGCGGCGACGAGCGCTGGAGCGACATGCGGGACGTGAGCCTGATCCTCGCGCGCTATGGGGGCATGGCCGAAGCGACGGGCGTGGTGGCCGTGTTGGGCCCCCTGCGCATGTCGTATGGCCGCGCCATCTCCACCGTGCGCTTTGTCGCCAGTGTGATGGATGGTCTGGTCGAGTGGATTTATAAGTGATGGACAAACATCCACTTACCCAATAGTTTAACGCGGAGGCATTGATTGAGCATGTCTGAAGAGAAGGTCGCCGAAGCGACCACACAGGAGCAGACCGAGGAGCAGGCCGACGACGAGTTGGTTGCCGCCCAAGAGCAGGCCGCCGAGTATCTGGATCAGTGGCGGCGCACGGCGGCGGAGTTTTCCAACTACCGCAAGCGCAAGGACCGGGAGGTCGCCGACGCGATCAGCACGGCGAGCGCCGACGTGATCAAGCGGCTGTTGCCGGTCCTAGATGATTTTGACCGCGCGTTCAAGGCGCTGCCGGACGACTTGCAACGCCACGCCTGGCTGGAAGGCTTCCGGCTCATCGAGCGCAAGTTCAAGCAGGTGCTCGATCAGGCCGGGGTCACGGTCATCGAGACGGTGGGCCAACGTTTCGATCCCACCGTCCACGAGAGCGCGGCGCTGGAGGAGAGCGATCGAGAAGAAGGCACGATACTGGAAGAGTATCGCAAAGGTTACAGGTTAGGCGACAAGGTCTTGCGGCCGGCGATGGTGAAGGTCGCACAGCGCGCAAGCGATTGAACTGATCATTTTAGGAGCGATTGAACATGAGCAAGATTATCGGCATTGATCTCGGCACGACGAATTCGGTGGTGGCGGTGATGGAAGGCAGCGAGCCGAAGGTGATCCCCAGCGCGGAAGGCTCGAACCTCGTCCCGTCTATTGTGGCGGTCAACCCCAAGACGGGCGAGCGCATGGTGGGACAGGTCGCCAAGCGGCAGGCCGTCACCAACAGCGAGAACACGATCTTCTCGATCAAGCGCCTGATGGGGCGCAAGTATAAAGACGCGGAGGTGCAGAAGGCGCTCAAGATTCTGCCCTACAAGGTTGTCGAGGCGCCCAATGGCGACTGCCGCGTGGTGATGGGCGGCAAGGAATATTCGCCGCCGGAAATCTCGGCGATGATCCTGCGCAAGTTGAAGGAAGACGCGGAGACGTATCTGGGCGAAAAGATCACGCAGGCGGTCATCACCGTGCCGGCCTACTTCAACGACTCCCAGCGCAACGCGACCAAAGACGCCGGCAAGATCGCCGGACTGGACGTGCTGCGCATTATCAACGAGCCGACCGCTTCGGCGCTGGCCTACGGCCTGGATAAGAAGAAGGACGAGAAGATTGCCGTCTATGACCTCGGCGGCGGCACCTTCGACATCTCGATCCTGGAACTGGGCGAGGGCGTCTTTGAGGTCAAGTCCACCAACGGCGACACGTTTCTCGGCGGCGACGACTTCGATCAGCGCATCATGAACTGGATCGTGGACGAATTCAAACGCGAGCAGGGTATTGACCTGCGCAACGACCGCATGGCTCTGCAACGACTGAAGGAAGCGGCGGAGAAGGCCAAGATCGAGTTGTCCAGCACACAGCAGACCGAAATCAACCTGCCGTTTATTACGGCGGACGCTTCCGGCCCGAAGCATATGGTCATGCCGCTCACCCGCTCGAAGTTGAACCAGTTGACCGAAGACCTGGTACAGCGCTCGGTCTCGCCGGTCAAGCAGGCGCTGGACGACGCGAAGATGCGCCCGGCCGAGGTGGACGAGGTGGTGCTGGTGGGCGGCATGACCCGCTCGCCGCTGGTGCAGGAGACCGTGCGTAAGTTCTTCGGCAAGGAGCCTAACCAGAGCGTCCACCCCGACGAGGTGGTGGCGGTGGGCGCAGCGATACAGGCCGGCGTGTTGGGCGGCGAGGTGAAGGATGTGCTGTTACTCGACGTGACGCCGCTGACGCTGGGCATCGAGACGCTGGGCGGCGTCGCGACGCCGCTGATCGAGCGCAACACGACCATCCCCACCAAGAAGTCGCAGGTCTTCTCGACCGCCTCCGACGGCCAGACCTCGGTGGAGATTCACGTGGTGCAGGGCGAGCGCCCGCTGGCGACCGACAACAAGACGCTGGGCCGCTTCATCCTCGACGGCATCCCGCCGGCGCCGCGCGGCCTGCCGCAGGTCGAAGTGACCTTCGACATTGACGCCGACGGCATCCTGCACGTGACCGCGCAGGACAAAGCCACCGGCCGCGAGCAGAAGATTGCCATCACGGCCTCGTCGGGTTTGAACAAAGAGGAAGTCGAGCGCATGGTCAAGGAGGCGCAGCGCCACGCCGCCGAAGACGCCAAGCGCAAGGAAGAGATCGAGACGCGCAACACCGCCGATAACCTCGCCTGGCAGGCCGAGAAGTTTGTGAAGGAGAACGGCGAAAAGATCGGCGCCGACAACAAGGCGAAGCTGGAAGGCAAGACCGGCGCCCTGCGCGAGGCGCTGAAGGGCAAAGACACGGCGGCCATCAAGCGGCAGGCCGAGGACTTACAGGAAACGTTACAGCAGGTCGGCGCGGCGATGTATCAGCAAACCGGCGGCGCGCCGCCTCCCGGCGACGGCGCCTCCCCGGACGGCAGCGACGGCAAGAAGCAGGAAGAGGGCACCGTCGAGGGAGAGTACAGGGAAGTATAATGGGGCAGGTCGGGTCGTTGGGCGGCGTGAGCCGCCCAACGACCAAACGATCGGAGTTGGTTTGACCCTCTTGGCAGAATCCAGTAAACTCAAACCCTCATGAGCAACAACAAACGCGATTATTACGACGTGCTGGGGGTGCCGCGCGGCGCCAGCGCCGATGACCTCAAGCGCGCCTACCGCAAGCTGGCGATGCAGTATCACCCCGACCGCAACAAGAACGCCGACGCCAGCGCCAAGTTCAAGGAAGTGAACGAGGCGTACGAAATCTTGAGCGACGACCAGAAACGCTCGCTCTACGACCGCTTCGGCCACGCCGGCCCGCGCGGCGGCGGCTTCTCCGCCACCGACTTTGAAGGCTTTACCGGCTTCAGCGACATCTTTGAAGACCTGTTCGGCGGCTTCACGCGCAATACGGCCTCTCAACGACGCGCGCCCCGCCGCGGCGCCGACCTGCGCCACGTCCTCAACATCACCTTTGAAGAGGCGGTCTTCGGCGCGGACAAAGAGATTGAGGTCCTGTCTTACGACAGTGCAACGGCAGCGGCGAGATGCGGCGCGTTCAGCAGACGATCCTCGGCTCGATGGTCAACGTCAGCACCTGTGACCGCTGTGGCGGCGAGGGCGAGATCGTCACCACGCCCTGTCACGAGTGTCGCGGCCACAAGCGTGTCCAGCGCGCGCACACCCTCACCGTGCAGGTTCCGGCCGGCGTGGACGACGGCACGCAGATTCGGTTGGCCGGTCAGGGCGAACTCGGCGTGAACAACGGCCCGGCGGGCAACCTGTACGTGCAGTTGAAGGTCAAGCCGCACCCATACTTCCAGCGGCAGGAGAACGACATCCTGCTCGACGTCTCGATCAACTTCGCGCAGGCCGCGCTCGGCGACGAGATTATCGTGCCAACACTGGACGGCGACACGCCGTTCAAAATCCCCGCCGGCACGCAGACCGGCAAGGTGTTCCGCCTGACAGGCAGAGGCGTGCCGTTCCTGCGCCGCAACGGGCGCGGCGACCAGCGGGTGACGGTGCACGTGGCGACGCCCACCGACTTGAGCGACGAACAGCGCAAGTTGCTCAAGCAGTTGGCGAAGACGCTGGGCAAAGAGGTGATCGAACAGCCGGGCAAGGGGATCTTCGATAAGATGAAGGATGCCCTTGGAGTTTAAGCGCCCTTAAAAGGTCAACACAACAGAATCCCAAATCCCAAACCCCAATCCCCAAACGGATGACCTGTTTAGGATTGGGGATTTGGGATTTTTTCTTTGTACACCGAACTCATGAACTTGTTGGAAGTTTCAGTCAACGCCGACGGCGAGGCCGCCGAAGCGATCAGCGAACTGTTTAACCGGCTGGGCCGGGGCGGAGCGATCCTTGAGGAAAGACCCGCCGCCGACAGCGCCCCGGAATCTTCGTGGGCGGACGACCCGCCGGAGCCGCGCGCGATTGTCGTCAAGACCTATCTGCTGGCCGACGAGCATATTGACGCCAACCGCCGCGCGATTGAGGAGGGTCTCTGGCATCTGCGTCGTTTCATCCGGTGCAGCACGTCGGCGCGCGCGTGGTGCTGAAGCCGACTTGGCGCGAGTACGATCCACAGCCCGGCGAGTTGGTGGTTGAGCTTGACCCCGGCATGGCCTTCGGCACCGGCCAGCACCCCTCGACGCGCTTCTGCTTGCTCGCGCTGGAGCGCCATATACGCCCCGGCATGAGCGTGCTGGATGTCGGCACCGGCTCCGGCATTCTCGCCATCGCCGCCGCGAAGTTGGGCGCAGGCGCGGTCTTCGCCTTCGACGACGACCCGCTGGCGGCGCAGATTGCGCGCGAGAACGTGGCGCTCAACCGGCTGGGCGAGCGTGTGCGGCTGGCGGCAGGCACGCTCGACGCGCTCAACCTTGAACCGGAGGCGTGGGATTTGATCCTCATCAATATCCTCGCGCCGGTGATCGTCGCGCTGTTGCCGCGCGCGCGCCTCTTACTGCGCCCCGGCGGTCAGGTGATTCTGTCGGGCATCATTGCCACGCAAGAGAGCGATGTGCTGGATGCCCTGCGCGCCGTCGGCCTGACGCTGGTCGAGCGCCAGCAGGAAGGCGACTGGGTACTGCTGGTTGGTGGAAGATGAGGCGCGCCCCGCGCATCGTGTATCTTGCATCCTGACCCGTGACGCCCCGCTTCTTTATCTCCCCCGATTCACTGCGTCATGAGCGCGTCACGCTCGACGCGGTGGTCGCCCATCAGGTGCGGCACGTCCTGCGCCTGCAGGCGGGCGACACCATCCTCTTGTTAGACAATTCCGGCTGGGAGTTTGAGGTGGAGTTGGAGGCGGTCGGGCACGACGCGGTCAGCGGGCGTGTGGTTGACAGGCGGCTGGCAGGCGGCGAGCCGCGCCTGCGGCTAACCCTCTATCAAGCCCTGCTGAAGGCCGACAAGTTTGAGTGGGTCTTGCAGAAGGGCACCGAACTGGGCATCGCTGTTTTCCGGCCGGTGCTGGCCGAGCACTGCGTGCGCGGTGACGTGAGCGAGGGGAGGATGGAACGCTGGCGGCGCATCGTGCAGGAGGCCGCCGAGCAGAGCCGGCGCGGGCGGGTGCCGTCGCTCCATGAACCCGTGTCGTTCGCGCAGGCCGCGCAGGAGGCCGGGCAGTCCGGGCTTTCGCTTATCGCTCACGAGCAGGAGCGGGGCCAGTCCTTGCGCGCATGGTTGAGCGCGCACAAGGCCGCGCCGAGCCTCGCGCTGTTCGTTGGGCCGGAGGGCGGCTTCAGCGCGGGCGAGATGGCGCTGGCCGCACAGCACGGCCTCGCCGCCGTGTCGCTGGGGCCGCGCATCCTGCGCGCGGAGACGGCGGGGCTGGTCGCGGCCAGCGCGATTTTCTATGAGACGGGCGAGATGGGGTAGGCGGGCTTCGGCGGGCGGCGCTAGCGCTGGGATGATATCTCTGCGATAGGCAATATCACCCGCTCACCTTCACGCCGCGCAATTTCGATGATGGCACTGGTATCGTCTTCTAGCCATTGCCGTTCGCCACAGGGTATCGGTTCAATACGGCTGTCGCTGCTCGCCGCCAGCCGCCACAGCAAATCAATATCGCTTCGCCGGCATCCACCGTCAAAGGCGGGCGAAACGACCACCAGATCAATATCGCTCCATTGATGGTCTTTGCCCGTTGCCCAGGAACCAAAGATCACACCGAAGCGCACAGCCAAGCCGCTAGTGTGCACACGCCGCAAATAATCTTGGACGATCCTTACAATTGATGCATCAACCACTGAAAGACCTCTGTAGCCCGGTTCAGGTAGGCACGCGCCTCTACTTCCACTGGCCGGCCGGAGCGTTCGCTCTCATGGCCATATTCGTTCTCTTCCATCGCGTTTATCGCCACGTTATATGGGCAAAGCGTACCGCCGCATCAACGTAGGTTGTTCCATTGCTGTCTACCACGCTAATTCGCTGGCCCGTCTTTCGGTCATATAACCCAACAGCGAGCGTATATGAGCCTGATGGCAAGTCTGGTGACACATCCAGGCGACGGACATCGTGCACGATATCGCCAGGCTGCCAGAACTGCAAGGCGGATAGGTTCCCCAGTGGATAGCCATCGGCCTGGGCGACCAGCTTGCCCGCGCCGTCATAGAGGTGGAGGAATACGGTCCGGTCATCAGTATTGGCCTGCTGGCAAGCCCAATCCAATTCAGCGACGATCACACCCGATTCGATTCGCGCTGTGGCGTTCTGTAGGATGATCGCTTGATCCCAGGTAGCGATGCCAGCCCCGCGTGGCAAGCCCTCCGAGTGCAGGCTGCCTACGCGATGTATGACGAGTTGGTCGGGTAATATATCGGTTATATAGGCCGTATCCGTCTGCCTCAGCGCAGCATCGAAAGCGCGCAGGTCCGCGCTCTCACTGTACGGCCCTAGGTAATACTGCCAGGGTTTCAGAATATCGGCATACGTCAGTGCTTTGATCTTCGGGCGTATACCCGTGTGCACATAGACAACCTGATCGAGGCCGACATACGAGGGAATCATGGTGACACCGGAGTGGCCCATCGGGTACTCGGCCTCACGTAGGGCCAGCCAGGAAGGCAGATTGACCGCCAGAAGCCGGGCTGTATTCCCCTCGGCGCTGGCCGTTGCCACAAAGTCCCGTACAATCCGACTGCCCTGTCCATATAATTGATCGCGCCTAGAGAGGAAAGCCAAGCTACTAAACGTGATCGCCAACGCTAGCAACAGGCACAGGCTGCGCCACCACCGGCCGAAGCCAGCGCTCTGAAAGCGTAGGGAGAAAAGGCCACCCCAGGCGATGGCGATGCCAACCGATGGTAAATAAAGCAGTCGCGGGCCATCTACAACATACGCGAAGTTGAGCGCCAACCACACGGGTAGTCCGCTGATTGCGAACCAGGCGGAGGCTAGCATCAGTGTAGGAAGCATCCGGCCACGCCCATAGGCGGCCAGCAAAAAGAAAAGTGCCGCTGCAACAGCGAAGGGCAACAGTGTTTGCTGATCTGTGTGGGTGGCTGCCCCTAGCCAGGTCAGCGTACCGGTCAGGGGATAAGCAAAACCCTGCAGGAAATAGAGCGCGCTCTGGGCGATGGAGTCCAGTCCCACAAGAGCATTCACTGTCTTCTTGGGCACGGCTAGCCACAATACAACATAGGCCAGACTCAATCCCCAGTAGGCCAGCGGCCAGAGCGCCGGTCGGACGCCCGGTCGCTCCGGTCGCTGTCGCCACCATTCCTGAACTTCCCATAAGGTGATCAAAGGGCCGAGGATCACGGCTTCTTCATGGCTCAGTAGCGCCAGTACGGCGCAGGCTAGCGATAAGCCCAACCAGGGCCAGCGTTGGCCTGCGCGGGCGCGAGCGTAGCCAAGCACCGCGCCCAAGATAAACAGGGTGACCAGCGGATGAAAGAGCGCCGATGACCCAAGAACCGCTTGATAACTGAATGGATAGACAGCAAACAGTATCGCCGCACAGAAAGCAGAGCGTGAGCCAGCCAACCGCTTGCATAGAAAATAGATGAGGCTACTGTTCACAGCATGGATCAACACGGGCACGAGATGATACCAGAACGGGTCATAACGCCCCAACATCTCGTGCATCGCCTGCCAAATAATAAATGGTAGCGGTCGAAAGTAGGCGTAACCTTGTGCGGAAGTGAGAAGACTCCAGAGGGTGCGTCCCTCAGCCCGTGTCAAGTCCAGCGGGTCGTCGTACATGAATGAGTACGAGGTCGCCGGAGCATAGACCAGGGCGGCGAAGAGGAACAGGCTGAGGGGGATCAGTGCCCTTTTCAATTGCGGTTCTCCCCGTCACACCGCATCCACAGACCTTCTTTCTGCTCGTAGGCATCAATGATCGTACTGGTGTTCGTGCCGGTAGTCATGGTGGTTCCTCGGTTCAAAAAAGAAGGGGAATAGAACAGGCGATGGACAACATGTCCATCGCCTGTTCTGTCGTCCACGAAACCGCGCCTACGCGGGAAGGACGTGATCCTTAAACTGGTCGCGCAGTACCTTCTTGTCGAACTTGCCGACGCTGGTTTTCGGCACCGCGTCAATGAACACCACGTCGTCGGGCACCCACCACTTGGTGAACTTGGCGGCCAGCATCTCCTGAATCTCTTCCTTGCTGATCTGCCCCTTGAAATCGGCCTTCGCCACCACCAGCGCCAGCGGCCGCTCCTGCCAGCGCGGGTGGTTGATGGCGATCACGGCGGCTTCCAGCACCTTCGGGTGCGCCATGATGGCGTTCTCCAAATCCACGCTGCTGATCCACTCGCCGCCGCTCTTCACCAAATCTTTGGTGCGATCGACAATCTGGATGTAGCCTTCGGGGTCAATCGAGACCACGTCGCCGGTGCGGAACCAGCCATCGTGGAAGCGATCCTGATTGCCTTCCATCTTATAGTACGCGCTGATGATCCACGGCCCGCGCACTTCCAACTCGCCCATCGTCTTGCCGTCCCACGGCACTTCCTTGCCGTCCTCGTCCACCGCGCGAATGTCCACACCGACCGATGGCATGCCCTGCTTCACCCGGTAGTCGAAGCGGCGCTCTTCCGGCCAATCGGCCATGTAGCTCTTAAGCACCGAGACCGTGCCGAGCGGCGTCATCTCGGTCATGCCCCACGCCTGCGTGATCGGCACGCCGTACTTCTTCTCGTACTTTTCCATCAGCGCACGCGGCACGGCACTGCCGCCGACCGGCATCGTGCGCAGGCTGGAGATGTCGTAGTGGCCGTTGCGCTCCAACTCGGCCAGAATGCCGATCCAGATGGTCGGAACTCCGGCGGTAATCGTCACGCGCTCGCTCTGAATCAGGTTCAGCAGGTCGGGCGGTGATAGGTGCGGGCCGGGGAAGACCTGCTTCGCGCCGACCATTGTCGAGGTGAAGGGCAGGCCCCAGGCGTTGGCGTGGAACATCGGCACGACGGGCAGGACAATATCGCGCTCGCTGATGCCGAAACTGCCGGACATTCCCTGCGCGAGGCTGTGCAGGAAGATGGCGCGGTGCGAATAGAGCGCGGCCTTCGGGTTGCCGGTGGTGCCGGAGGTGTAGCACATCGCGGCGGCTTCGTTCTCCTCCAGATGAGGCCACGCGAAGCTGTCCGATTCCGCCGCCAGCAGTTCCTCATAACTCGACACCGGCGACAGCGCTGAGGCCGGCAGTGCGCCATCGGCCATGACGACGAAGTGCTTGACGCTCTTCAGGTGACCCTTGATCTTGTCGAGCAGGGGCACGAGGCTCGCGTCCGCAAAGATCACCTGATCTTCGGCGTGGTTGATGACGTAGACGAGTTGATCGGGCGGCAGGCGCAGGTTGAGGGTGTGCAAAACCCGCCCCGCGCACGGCACGGCAAAGTACAACTCATAGTGGCGGTAGGTGTTCCAGGCGAGCGTGCCGACGCGCTCGCCGCGCGCCACACCGAGCCGCTCCAACACACCGGCCAGCCGATTGACGCGCTTGGCCCAATCGGCGTAGGTGTAGCGGTGCATGGTCGGGCCAATCTTGGTGGCGATTTCCTTGGTCGGGTAGAGCCGCGCCACACGGTCGAGAAAATGCTGAAGGGTGAGGGGATAATCCATCATCAAGCCGTTCATCGCTGCCTCCGGGAAGTTAGGATTCTAGACTGCCGACGGTTGGGGCTATTATAGGACGATGTGAATAGGAGTTCAAATGCGCTCGCGCCACAAGCGCAAAAGTTCGGCCTCTCGTTCCGGCTTCATGCCGGCGCGCTTCTCGATGGTGGGCGGGCGAGTAGTGGCCCAGGCCAGCGTGTCGCGCACCGTCTCGGCCAGCGGGCGGCAGGTCAGTCCGGCGGCCATTGCCTTGTCGCAGTTCACGTCGGAAAAGCCGGCGTATTGCGGGCTGTTCTCGCCGCCAATCCACAGCGGCAATTCGATCCACGGCTTGACGCCGGAGTCGAGCAGGAACTGCCCATCCACCCAGACGAAGCGCGCGTCACTGCCGCTGGCGGTCCGGCACTCGGCGAGCACCTGCCCCATCGTCAACGGAGTGTCCGGGCCGGTGGCGTTGAACACGCCCGTGCGCCCGGCCTCGACCAGGCGGATGTTCCACTCGGCCAGGTCGCGCACGTCTATGAGCTGCACGCGCGTCTGCGGGAGACCCGGCGCGAGCACCTCGCCGCCTTGCGCGACGCGCACCGGCCAGTAGGTGAAGCGGTCGGACGGGTCATGCGGGCCGACAATCAGGCCGGGTCGGATGACAAGCGCGCGGCCCGGCATCGCCTGCTCGGCGGCCTGCTCGCATAGCGCCTTGAGCGGGCCGTACGTCTCGCCCGTGATGGCCTCCACGCTCTGATCGGCCAGCGTGCCCACCGGCGCGCTTTCGTCCATGCGCGGCTGGCTGAAGTCGGCAAAAACGGAGATGCTGGAGATAAACGTGTAGTGCCCGACCGCGCCGGACAGCATCTCGGCGGAAGCGCGCACGATGCGCGGCACGTAACCGCTGGTGTCAATCACCGCGTCCCACGCGCGCCCGCGCAGAGCGTCCAGTCCGTTGGCGCGGTCGCCGCGCAGTTTCTCCACCTGCGGGAATAGCTCCGGGTTATGCTGTCCGCGGTTAAACAGCGTCACGCGGTGGCCGCGCGCCAGCGCCGCCTCGACCAGCGCGCGACCCAGAAAAACCGTGCCGCCCAGAATCAGAAGGTCCAATGGGTAATCCTTTCGATGCCAGAGTGAATTGGGTGAAAAGGGGCTGACCGGCGGCGCGAACGACGAGCCTGTCATGACGCATAGACGGCTCAATTATACGGGATATGCGCGCGAGGGGGGAAATCGCGCGCCACACGCTGGCGCGCGTTTGTCTTCCTTGACAGGATGTATTATCATCTCTGAAACATCGCGTTATCCGGTTTCCAGTTTATGCTGTCAAGAAGGAGATCACCATGAGCGCACACCAGCGGCTCCGCTCGCTAACCCTGATGGCGGTTGTTCTTATCGCTTTGCTGGCCGGTTGCGGGGCTCCGGCGGCCAGTCCCACGACCGCGCCCGCCGCCCAGCGGCAGGGCGCCCTGCGCATCGCGTTTGAGATTCCGGCCAAGCTCGACCCGGCGTTCGCGTCCGCCGACAGCGAAATCGCTATCCTCAACGCCATCTACGACTACCTGATTGACGTCAACACCGAGTCGAAAATTGTGCCGCGGCTGGCGGCGCAGTGGACGACCAGCGCCGATGGCCTGACCTACACCTTTACCCTCGCGTCCGGCGCGGCGTTTCACGACGGCAGTCCGGTCACGGCGCAGGACGTGGTGTGGACGTTCGACCGCCTGCGCGACCCGCAGCTCAAACTGCCCACCAGCAGCCTGTACGAGAACATCGCCGGCATTACCGCCACCGGCGATAAAGTCGTCACCTTCAAGCTCAAACAGACCAACCCGTTCTTCCTGTACGACTTGAGCGACAACCATGCGCTGGTGCTGAAGGCGGGCACGACCGACGCGGCCACGAAGTTCAACGGCAGTGGCCCCTTCCGCGTGGTCAGCTACAGCCCGGAGAACCGCATGGAGCTGGCGGCGAACGACAAATACTTCATTGCCGGCAAACCGGGCCTGGCCAGCCTGACCTTCATCTTCTTCAAGGATCAGACCGCCAGCGTGAACGCCCTGCGCGGCGGTCAGGTTGATCTGGTGATGCGGATGCCGAGCGCGCTGTTCAAGACACTGCAAAGCGAGCAGGGGTTGACTACCGTGTCCATCCCGACCAATGGCTTTGACGAGGTGCGCCTGCGCGCCGACCGCAAGCCCGGCAACGACCCGCGCGTGGTCAAGGCGTTCAAGCTGGCGACCGACCGCAAGGCGATCTTCCAGACCGTCTCGCTGGGACTAGGCGCGGCCGGACGCGACAGCCCCATCGGGCCGCTGTTCAAAGCCTTCTACAGCGAGGAGACGCCGCTTCCCGCGCGCGACCCCAAAGCCGCTAAAGACTTGCTGGCGCAAGCCGGCTACCCGAACGGCTTGAAACTGGACCTGCACGTGCCCGACTCCGGCGACCGTCCCGATCTGGCGGTCGTCCTCAAAGAACAATGGAAAGACGCCGGCATTGATGCCAACGTCGTGGTAGAGCCGGAGAGCGTCTACTACGGCAATAACGGCTGGCTGGAGGTTGATCTGGGCATCACCGGCTGGGGTTCGCGCCCCATCCCGCAGTTCTATCTGGATGTGATGCTGGTGACCGGCGCGAAGTGGAACGAGGCGCACTGGAGTGACGCCGAACTGGATAAACTGGCGAAGACCGCCGGCACGACGCTCGACGAGGCGGAGCGCGCCAAAGCCTACAAGGACATCCAGCGCATCCTGATCGAGCGCGGGCCGATCATCATCCCCTACTTCTTTGCGCAGTTCGGCGCGGTGAAGAACACCTTCACCGGCTTTAACCTGAACGCATTCGCCGGCCGCACCGACCTGGCGGCGATCCGTGTGAAGTAGGGGCGAACGGCCGTTCGCCCCTACCGCCCATGGTTGCCCCTGATGGCCGATGAGGGCGCGCCGCCATTCCTGTCTGTCCTTTACGCGCAAGCGGCGTCGGCGTTTGGCACGTCGGTTGTTCTGCTGTTCCTGTTCGTAGCCGTTTTCGGGCCGCTGTTCGCCCCGTATAGCCCGACCCAGCAGATCGCGTCCGAAGCGCGCCAGCCGCCCTCGCCGCAACATTGGTTTGGCGCCGATCGGCTGGGGCGCGATGTGTTCAGCCGCGTCGTTTACGGCGCGCGCGATATCATCAGCCTCGCCGGGTTGGGCAGTTTGCTGGCGGTCATCGCCGGCACGTTGTTTGGTCTGATCAGCGGCTACCGGGGCGGTCTGTTTGACGAACTGCTGTTTCGCCTCTTCGACGCCTTCCTATCACTGCCGTCGCTGCTCCTCGCTCTGCTCCTGCTGGGCACGCTCGGCCCATCGCGCAACAGCGTCCTGATCGTCATTGTGTTTGTCTATACGCCGATTGTGGCGCGCGTCGTGCGCAGTGTTGTGCTGGGTGTCCGTCACAAGGGTTTTATCGAAGCGGCGCAGATGCGCGGTGAAGCGGGTTGGTACATCCTCTTCCGCGAAATACTGCCCTCGGTCTTGCCGGCGCTGGCGGTGGAAGCAGCCTTGCGTTTCTCCTATGCGATCTTCCTCGTCTCATCGTTGGGTTTTCTGGGCGTGGGCGTTCAGCCGCCCAACCCGGACTGGGGCCTGATGGTGAGTGAAGGGCGCAACACTATATCGCTGACCCCGTGGGCGCTCTACTTTCCGGTCGGCGCGATTTCGCTGTTGGTGATCGGCGTCAATTTGATGGCCGACGGCGTTCGGCGCGCCCTGCAAGGGGAGGCGTAATGGCGCTGACCATCGGCGACCTGACCGTTTCCTACCGGCAACAGGGACGCTGGCTCGACGTGGTGCGCGAGGTGAGTTTGTCCATCCAGCCGGGCCAGACCTACGGGCTGGTGGGCGAGAGCGGGTCGGGCAAGACCACACTCGCGCTGGCGGTCATGCGTTATCTGGGTGAGCATGGCCGCATCCGCCAGGGAACGATTGAACTGGCCGGGCTAAACCTGCTGACGCTTGACGAAGCCAGTCTCGTCCGCGCGCGCCGCGATCTCATTCGGCTGGTTCCGCAGAACCCGCAATCGTCGCTCAATCCGTCTATGCGGATTGGAGAGCAGGTCGCCGAGACCCTGCCCGGCTTATCAGAGAGCGAGGGCAAACGGCGCGTGCTGGCTCTGCTGTCTAGCGTGCGCCTGCCCGACCCCGAACGGGTGATGCAGAGTTATCCGCATCAATTGAGCGGCGGGATGTTACAGCGGGTGATGATCGCCATGGCCCTTAGCGGCGAGCCGGCGCTGTTGATACTGGACGAGCCGACGACGAACCTCGACGCAACCACCGAAGCGGCCATCCTCGACCTGATCCGCGACCTGATTCGCGCGCGCCGCACCGCCGTGCTGTACGTGTCGCACAGCCTGAGCCTCATCTCCCAGTTGTGCGAGCGGGTGGCGGTCTTGTACGCGGGTGAGTTGGTTGAGGACGCGCCGGTGGGCGAACTCTTTCAACGGCCTTTGCATCCCTACACACAGGGCCTGCTCGACAGCGTGCCGCGCATCGGCCAGAACAAGCGGGCCGCCGAACTGCGCCCCATCCCCGGCCAGATACCGCGTGCGGGTGAGCGGCCGCCGGGCTGTGTCTTTGCGCCGCGCTGTCATCTCGCCAATGCCCTATGCGAACAGGCGCGCCCGCCGCTGGATACGCCCGGCGAAGGCCGGCGTGTGCGCTGTCACCGTTGGCCGGAGATCGCGGCCGGCGCGGTAGGGGCGAACCAAATCGTTGAGCGTTACGGGTTTCGCGTTCACGCGCCAACGCGCCAACGCACAACGCATAGCGCGCCGCCGGTTGTGCTGGCCGTGACGCACTTGCAGAAGCGCTTTCCGGTGCGGCGCACCCTCGGCGAGTGGCTGAACGCCAGGCCGCCGCGCCAGATTGAGGCAGTGCGGGGTGTGGATTTAGAAATCTCGCGTGGCCGGACGCTGGGGCTGGTGGGGGAAAGCGGAAGCGGGAAGACGACGGTAGCGCGCTGTATTATCGGCCTGAGCGAGCGCAGTGGGGGCGAGGTCGCCCTGCTCGACATCCCGCTCGCGCCCTCTATCGCACAGCGCGCGCCCGATCTCCTGCGCCGCCTGCAAATGGTCTTGCAGAATCCCGACGAAGCGTTAAACCCCTACCTCAATGTCGGCGAGATTCTGGGCCGTCCTTTGCAAAAACTGGCGGGCTACGCCCCGGCCGATGCCGCGCGGGGGGTGTCTCGTCTGCTGGAAGCCGTGAAGCTCGACCCGGCCACCGCCGCGCGCTTGCCCGGCCAACTTAGCGGCGGCGAGAAGCAACGCGTCGCTATCGCGCGCGCGTTTGCCACCCGCCCAGACCTGATCCTGTTTGACGAGCCGGTGTCGGCGCTGGATATGTCGGTGCAGGCGGCGATTTTGAACTTGATCGCCGAACTCCAGCGCGAGAGCCGCCATAGCGTCCTGCTCATCTCGCACGATCTGGCGGTGGTTGGCTATCTGGCCGACGAGGTTATCGTAATGTATCTGGGGCGGGCGATGGAGGTAGCGCGTACCGAGGACATCTTCACCCCGCCCCACCACCCGTATACCGAGGCGCTTCTCTCCGCCATTCCCGTGATGCCGCGACCGGGCGAGTCACCACTAACCCGCGCCCAGCCCATTCACCTCGACGGGGACATACCAAGCCCGATGGATGCGCCGGCCGGTTGCCCATTCCACACGCGCTGTCCGCGCTCGCTGGGCGAGATTTGCGCCCGGCAGGAGCCGCCCTGGCAGGTGGGCCAGAACGGTCGCCGCGTCTTCTGTCACATCCCGCTAGACGATTTGGAGAAAGCCCAGCGCACTAACAGCGACCGAGAGCCGAGAGTTGATTTTTGATTTTAGATTTTGATGGTCAATCTAAAATCACAAATCTAAAATTGAAAATGGTCGCCCGCGCCATCGCCCCATACGACCTAAACGACAGTTGGCGCAACCTCCGCCGCCGGGGCCGCGGCGCGGGAGATCTCCTGCTTGACGCGCTCCCAGGTGGATAAGGGAATGGTCAGGAACGCATCCACCACCGCCGGGTCGAACTGGGTGTCGCGCTGGCGGCGGATTTCGGCGGCGGCTTCGGTGAAGGAACGCCCGATGCGATAGGGGCGCGTGTTCGTGATCGCGTCCAGCGTGTCGGCGATGGCAAAGATACGGGCTGGCAGGGGAATGTTTTCGCCGTCAAGACCATAGGGGTAGCCGGAGCCGCTCCAGCGCTCGTGATGGAATTGCACAACCGCCAGCGCCGGTTGCAGGAAGGAGATGTCCAGCAGGATTTGGCGGCCAATCTCCGGGTGACGGCGCATCGCCTGCCATTCGGTCGGATTGAGCGGGCCGGGCTTGAGCAAGATGGCATCGGGCACGCCGATTTTCCCGATGTCGTGCAGGAGCGCGCCGAGTTCAAGCGCTTGATGGATGACAGGATCGGTCACGCCCAGCGCGTCGGCCAGCACCAGCGCATAGGCTGTGACCCGTTTTGAGTGGCCTTCGGTTTCGCGGTCTCGCGCATCCAGAGCCGCGCTCAGGGCGCTGAGAGTCGCCTGATAACTCTGGCGCAGGTCGCTCAGCGCCTCCGCCAAGGCTTCTGCCTGCAGTTCCGTTTTTTTGTGAAGCGAGACGCGGTGAATGGCAATGCCTCCGATTTCGGTAATCGTCTGCGCCAGGCGCAGTTCATCCTCGGAGGGCGGATGATTGAAGACCAGCGATAGCACGCCTATGGGGTTGCCGCCCGGACGCATCGGCAGGGTGAGGCCGCACGCCCCGCCGCCCAGCGTGTCTCTCAAGGTGGGGGGAAAGCGCCCGTCCTGCGGCAGGTTGAGGGAGAGGTCGGGTTGCAACGTCTCCAGAACCTGTGACGCGAGGCTGCCCGCCAGCGGCAAGCGCAGGCCCTGCATCGGCGCGAGCACGCCGACCGCCAGCGTCAGTCGAACTTCCTCACGCTCCGGGTCAAGCAGGTGGATGGCGCCCCCCACCACGCCCAGCGTACTGCTCAGTTGTTTGAGCAAGGTCTCCATCACCGATTCAAGGTCAGTCGCTTGGCGCATGGTGGTGCTGACCGACAAGAGGGTCACGAGCTCCGCCACCTGCCGCTTGACCGTCGCGTAGAGCCGGGCGCGCGTCAGCGCCATGGCTCCCTGCTGGCCGAAGATAGTCGCGACCTCCACATCCAGCGGCGTGAACCGCTCGTCGTTCTGCGTGTCAATCAGGATCAGCGCGCCCACCGCCGCGTCGTCGCTCAAGAAGGGCACGCCCAGAATGGAGCGAATGTCAAAGAGGGAGACGAGCGGCTGGCTGGCCTGATTGGAGGTGCGCGCATGGTTGACGAAAATAGGCTTCCGTTCCCGCACCACGCGCGCGCCGACCAGCTTCGGATCGGACAAAGACTGGCGCATCCCGATGAACTTCTCGCGTTTGTGGCCGCGCGCCGCGTGACCAACCAGTTCGTCGCCCTCGCGCAACCAGAGCAGCGCCAGGTCCACGTCGAACAGCCTCATGCTTTCCTCGCAGATGGTGTCCAGCACGCGGTCGAGGTCGAGTGTCACGCCCATCGCGAGGCCAATCGGAATCAACGCTTCGGCCACCCGCCCGCGCTCCAGCGCGACCTGCTGTTTTTGCAAGGTTGTCGTGCGCTCAATCAGCAACTGGTCGCCGCGCCGCACCACCAATAGCAAGACAATGAACAGCAGCGCCGACATGCCCACAAACAGCCCGCTGGTGCCCCAGCGCACGACGTTGAGTTCGTCGGGCGAAACCAGCGGCCCCAACAATTGCGCGGCCAGATCGCCGCCCAACAGCGCCAACAGCGCAACGGCGATAACGCTGGTCGCGGCGAAATAGCGGGTCAGTTCAAAGTGGCGTACCTGCTCGTATTCCGCCACCACCGCGCCCGTGGCAAACACGAACCCGATGAGCATCAGCAGATGGTACAACCACCAGCTGAGATGCCAGAGCGGCATCGTCGCCATGGAGAAGACCGCTTCGGCCAGAAAGCCGCACGCCATAGCGAGCGCGCCTTCCAGCGGCCGCCCCTCGCGGCGATAGACCGTCCAGAAATAGATTCCGACTCCGGCGTACAAGAGCATCGCCAGCGCGGCCAAGATATAGAGACTTGAGGGGCTTAGCTCTGCGAGCGCCGCCAGCGGCGCTGGCGCGAGAAATGCCATCAGGATATAAAGGATATAGACGATCAAACCGACCTGCCAGAGGCGGCGGCGCTGGGAGAGAAGCTTGAGTTGTAGAGGGGTCGGCCAGGGTATAGCGGCCAGCGCAAGCAGAATCGCGCCCACCATCAGGCTAATGGGCGCCGACCAGGTGACGGCCAGAGTGGGGTCAACGGCGAGACGCGGGGGTGATGGCGATGCGGCGGCCGGCGCTGAAGATTTGGGCGACTCATATTCGTCGCTCAGTTCAGCCGACGACGCGGCGTCGGGCGTGACGTGGCCGGCGTGCGGGTTGACGGTGAAGAGCACGCCCGGCGTCGCCACCCCGTGGATGAGGAAGACGCTGGCGATGCCGGCGAAGGCCAGCGTAACCAACAGCGTGCGCGCGTCGGCTACCGGGGCGGCCAAACTGCCGATCAGTATGGCGACGACCAGCGCAATCAGGCTTGTCAGGGAGACAATCTGAAAGTGCGCCCACAGCGCAATCAACCCGATATCCCATGCCGGCACGAGCCGCAAGACCGCCAGCAGTGCCAGCGGCAACAGCAGTGTGCCGGAGAGGACGAGCGGGTTAACGGCCGCGCGCGCCGGCGTTCTCAAGGGTGCCCCGGAAGTGATCACAAGTGAGCATGATTCTAGCACGAACCCAGCACCGGCGGCAACCGGCAGAAAATCCCGTTGCGCGTTACGGGTTCACGCGTTCACGCGCCAACGCTCAACGGTTTTGACAACCCTTGCCGCCATGTTATAATTTCTCCGACGATGCGCCTGTGGCGGAATTGGCAGACGCGCTAGGTTGAGGGCCTAGTGGCCGTTAAAGGCCGTGGAGGTTCAAGTCCTCTCGGGCGCACTCACACCCCCAGTGCTACGACACTCGGGTGATGTCATTTCTATCCCTTATCGTACTCTGGCAATCTTGAACCTGCCACGGGAGAAGATATAGCGGATACCGACATAGGGATAATACCACAGGTGCAACACCACCGCCTGATTCTGGTCG
>JACQEC010000031.1 GCA_016200765.1 Chloroflexota bacterium
GGTTGCCTCTGGCGTGAAACGCGAACCGCCGAGAATGATACGGCTGTTGCAAAGTTGCTTGACGCGGTTTGTGTTTTGTGCCCATCGGTAGGGGCGGGCAGGGACAAGCCCTGCCCCTACACCCTGCCCGCACCAGGGCGGGTACAAGACCCGGCCCGCATCAAGGCGGGTACAAGACCCGGCCCGCATCAAGGCGGGTACAAGACCCGGCCCGCATCAGGGCGGGTACAAGACCCGCCCCTACATTCATCGGACTTTGCAACAGCCGTGCCGAGCATGACGCGCGTTTTGATTCACGTCGTGATTATACCCCGCCCCTGCCTGGTTTGCCACTGACCCCGACGAGCAGAATCAACGCGAGAAAGCCAAGTAAGCGCAGCACGCCGCCGAAGAACAAATCCTGATTGATATCAATGAAGTTCAACAGCTCGGTGCCGAGGAACGGCGCGATGAAGCCGGCCGTGAACGCCGCGCTGTTAAAGGTGGCGATGAAGCTCGGCCGGCGCACTGCCGGCGACACCTCCAATAGCAGGTTGAACGAAGCCAGGCCGAACATCGCGCCGCCCGCGCCGCCGATGACCGAGATGAGCAGGAGCGGTTCCAGTGTTGTGACGAAGGCCGTGATCAGCGGATAGAGCGATATGAGCAGAGCCGCCAGCGCCAGCAGGCCGCGGTTGCCCATGCGCCGCGCCATGCCTGGCAGCAGGGGATAGACGACAATGGTTGTGATGTTTTGCACCGTCAGAATCAGCCCGACGAAACTATCGCTGGCATGGAGAGTGCGCACCCAGTAGAGCGAATAGAGCGGAATGGGCAAAAAGAGTCCCCAGTGCAGAATGAACATGGCGAGTGTGTAGCGGCTAAACTCACGCTCGCCAACGATCAGTGCGACGAAGGCGCGGAGGCGGCTGGGCAGGCTTCCGCCGCCCGACTCGGAGCGCGGCGTGCTTGCGCGCTCGCCGTCGCTCACGCGGACGCGGCTAAGGTAGACCATGCCGGCCAGGCTGAGGCCGAAGCCGAAAATAAACAGAAACTGGTAGTTGAGGGGAAAGGCAAATATCGCGTCGAGCGGCCCGCGATAGGATTCTGCGCTCAACCCGAGGAACTGGCCTCCCAAATACGACGCGAGCGTCATGGTGATGCCGAGCAACATGCTCCGCACGGCCACGGTGCGCGCCCGGTAATCGGCAGGCACAACATCGGCGAACATCGAAGAGAACCCGATGTTCGCCACCACCTGCGGGATGGTCATGAGGGTCACGATGATGACCGCGGCTTCGGGGCGGAAGCCGACCACGACGAAAGGCATCAGGCCCAGCGCGGCCACACCCAAGCGATGCAAACTGCCGCTAATCAGGATCAGTCTCATGCGACGCGCGTTCTGCTCGACCAGACGCGCGGCGGGAATAGACCAAACGGCAAAGACAAGCGAAGGCAGAGCATTCAGCAGGCCGATGACGGTGTTGTTCGCGCCAAGGCGGATCACGTACACGCTAAGGAAAGTCTGGAGGATGCCAAACACGAACCCGAAGTAGGTGATCTCAACGTACAGGTTCCAAATATTTCGCGCCAATGTGGTCTCGCCGGGATGCAAGCGCGCTCTAATCTGACTGAGTTGCAGGGAACCCTCCTGATGCATCCTGTGCGATCAATCGCTGGAGCGCGGACCAGGTGTCGTCGAGCCACTGGGCAATGACGCGCGTCTCGCCGGTGATGGTCATAAAATTTGTATCGCCGACCCAGCGGGGGACGATGTGGAAATGCAAGTGATCGGTGACGCCGGCTCCGGCGGCGCGGCCCAGATTGAGCCCCACATTGAAGCCCTCCGGGTGTGAGAGCGCCGTCAGCCATTGAATCGCACGGGCGATAGCCTGCATCATCTCTGCCTGCGCCGCGCCTCCGAGCGACCGAGCGACGAAAGGTCGGCGGTGTGTGCATAGGGCACGACCATCAAATGACCGTTGTTGTAGGGGTACTTATTCAGGATGACGAAACAGTGCTCGCCGCGGGAGACGATGAACGTTTCGCGGTCGTTCTGTTGCGAGAGCGCCGAGCAGAAGATGCACTCGTGGTTCTTCTCTCCGGCGATGTATTGCATCCGCCAGGGCGTCCATAATCGCTGCATTCAGTTCCTCATGCGGTTTCTTGATGGGGTGGGAGGCACATTTCAAAGGGTAACAGATAACGGTGATGTTGACAAGTGAGCGGCGCATTTGACCCGCGCGCTGTTTTAGCGTATGTTCGGGGTATGGCTTCGGCTTTCGGGGCGGACTGGCAGACGCGGCACGTGGCGACGCGCGTGGTGGAAATGGAGACCACGCCGTCCACGCAGTTGGAAGCACGCCGGATGATCGAGTTGGGCGACGCCGACGGAGTGTTGGTCATCGCACACCGGCAGACGGCCGGGCGTGGGCGGCTAGGGAGGGAGTGGGTTTCGCCGGATGGAGGTAACCTGTATCTGTCGTTTATCCTGCGGCCGCGGCGGCCGGTGTCGGAGTGGCATCAATTTACGATGATGGCGGCGTTGGCGTTGGCCGAGGCGATGGAAGCAACCGCCGCGGTGGTGGTGCAACTCAAATGGCCGAATGACCTGATGATTGACCGGGCCAAGGTCGCCGGGATTCTAGCGGAGGTTGCAGACGCTTATGTGATTGTGGGTGTTGGTGTCAACGTCAATGCGGACCTACCAGCCGAACTGGCGGAGGCCGTCTCGCTGAAGCAGGCCGCCCATCGGCCAGTCAATACGCGCGAGCTGTTGCGCCGCTTTGTGATCCAATTTGACGGCTATTACGACAGTTCTTTGCGCGGCGCGACATTTGAGCAGGCGTGGGCCGCCCGCCTTTACACGCTTGGGAAGGCTGTACGCGCGCGGGTCGGAGAGCGAGAGATCGTCGGCATTGCGGAGACCGTGGACGCCACCGGCGCGCTGTGGATACGCACGGCGGAGGGCACACGTATCTCATGCCCGGCTGGAGAGGTCACACTGCGTTGGTGAAACGTCTGCCCTTTTAGGCGGTGTAAGTGAACTGTGAGCGTCTGGTTGCGCGGGCGGTTTGTGCGTGGCCGCACGCGGGTTGTCCACAAGGCATAACCTTCAGCCTGAATGCGAATCTCATAGCCGTCTTGCGTTGGCGGGTATCTGCCGGGGAGGATCAGTAGGAACCGGCTAACCCGGCGATAGATGATCTCATTGTCCAGCCAGACCCGGTCAACGATGATGGGCTCGTCGGTGTCTTCGTCGTTCACGGTGACAAGGATATCCACAACGACAGAAAAGTCCGCTGTGGGCACAGGGGTCGGCGCGCCGGGGGTTGCCAGCGCGCAGCCGGCCAGTAATAGGCCGATGGGCACGCAGAGGAGGCGTGCCACGGCAGACGCCCAATCCTTGCCGGTCGTCTGAGCACTCATTGGTGCTCCATTGTAACGACGCTTCGGCAAAAGTCAACCTGTCATTCGCGCAGGGGTATAGCGCAGAAACGTCGGAGGCGTGAGGAGGTTAGGCGTGAACGCGTAACGCTCAGCGAGTTCTTGCGCCCGTCCAGCCCGCGCCACGACGGCGACTCAGCCAGCGGTTAGGCAGGCGGTTAGAAACCGCCTGCTATGAATAGAAAACCCGCTGAAGCGGGTTGAGACCGGTTCGCTCACTGCGCTGCGTGACGGGCAAGCGGGGATCAGGCAGAAGGGTCGGAGAGGTGAGAGGGTCTGCGCTAAGGGCGCAGCCACGGCCAGCCCCCGATCCAGTCGGGGGCCAGCCATGCGGTTGCCCCACAGCGTGCGGTGTGGCGGTTGCTCCGCCCCGACGAATCTGCGCTATACCCTTCGCGCAGAGCAGGAATTCTCGTTGTGGGAACCATCGCTCGACATTGAGAATCGCTGCTGAAACGACCGCCGCACTCGTGCCCTATGCTATAATATCCAAGCGGCCTAATCTCTGAATAGTTTGCGCAGCTTTCACGCGCCGGATCATCGCCTCGATTGGAAATCAGCGTCCCAATACTGCTTCTTGGACTGGCCGCCGCCGGGGTTGCGCTGGGCTGGTGGCTATTGATCCAAACGGAAGGTGTCTATCTCGGACCGCGGGTCGTGCGCTGGCTCTATGATCGCAGCGCGCACGAATACGACGAGATCAAGCAGTTTGACGACGAATCGGACGACCGTAATTTGGGCGAGCCGCTGGCCGAGCGGCTGGCGGGCAATCCCGATGCGTGGCTGTTGGACGTGGGCACCGGCACGGCGCGCCTGCCGCTGGCGTTGTTCCGTCACCTTGATTTCAAAGGCCGCGCGGTGGGCCTGGATTCGTCGCGGGAGATGCTCGGTGTGGCCGCCGCCAAGACGGTCTTTTTTGCCGAGTCACTCGACTTGATTGAAGGCGATGGGCGCGCGCTGCCGTTTGCCTCTGGCTCGTGCGCTGCCGTGACATGCGTCGAGGCGCTGGAGTTCTTCCCTAGCCCAAGGCAGACCTTGGGCGAAATGGCGCGCGTTCTGCGGCCCGGCGGCACACTCGTCGTCAGCAACCGCCGTGGATTCGACCGCTGGACGTTTCCAGGGCGCGGCTACTCGGCCGCGGCGTTTGAGCGTCTATTGAGCGAGGTTGGGCTGTGCGAGATTGTGACACAACGGTGGCTGACCTATTACGACTTGATCTGGGCGCGCAAGCCGGATTGAGTGTGCCAGTAGCCGTCAGGATTTTGCGCGGAGAGCCGTTATGAAAGATAGCAAGGATGTGAACGTCAAAGATTTGAGGGGTGTAGTCTCAGCGGCCGTGGTGATGGTCGAAAGGCCGCCGCTGGTCACGATTGAGCACGTCAGGCGCGACCCACAGGCCATCGCCTTCCTGCAGCGAGCCAACGAGCAGATGAACCTGCTGGGCTATACGGAGCACGGGCACCGCCACGCCGCGCTGGTGGGCAATATCGCGTACAACATTCTGGTGCGGCTGGGCCACCCGGAGCGCGTCGCGCAGTTGGCCGAAATTGCCGGCTACTTGCACGACAGCGGCAACGTGATCCACCGCGAAGGGCACGCACATTCGGGCGCGCTGATCGCCATGCAGGTTCTGTCACGCCTCGGCATGGCCTACGACGAGATCGCGATTGTGATGGGCGCGATTGGCAACCACGAGGAAGAGCGCGGCGATCCCGTCGGCCACGCCTCGGCCGCGGTGATCATCGCCGACAAAGCCGACGTTCATCGCAGTCGCGTGCAGAACCCTCGCTCCGAAACGTTCGACATTCACGACATGGTCAACAACGCCGCCACCCGTTCCTTTGTGCGGGTAGACGCTGAGAAGAAAGTCATCTCGATGGAAATTGACATTGATACCAGCGTCTCGCAAGTCGGCGATTTTTTCGAGATCTACCTGAGCCGCCTGCTGATTGCGCGCCGCGCGGCCAAGTTTCTGGGCTGTGAATACCACCTGCTGGTCAACGGCGTGAGAACCTATTGAGCCAAGCCCGTGCGGCCTCGTCGCGTAAGCCGCAGGTGCCCACAGCCATATCGAAGGAGCCGCTATGAAACTTGTCCGCTTGATGCACGACGGCGCACCGCGCTGGGGCCTGCTGGACGGCAATGACATTCTTGCGATAGACGGCGATCCGTACAGCCCGGATGACCAAAAAGCGCGAGGCGGCTGGCTCACGACGCTGGATCGGGCGCAGTTGCTGGCGCCGGCCGCGCCGGGCAAGCTGCTGGCCGTGGGCCGAAATTACATCAAGCATATCGAAGAGATGGCCGCGCGCGCCGGCGCCAATCCTCTGCTCCCGCCCCGCCCTGACCATCCCACCTTCTTTCTGAAACCCAACTCTGCGATTATCGGCCCCAACACGCCGATTGTCTATCCGGTCCAGCAGACCTCTCGGGTGGAGCATGAAGCCGAGCTGGGCCTGGTCATTGGCCGCCGCGCCAAGCGCGTCTCCGAAGCAGACGCGATGGACATTGTGGCGGGCTACCTGTGCGGAAACGACGTGTCGGCCCGTGACCTGCGCGACGACGGCCAGTGGATGCGCGGCAAGGGCTTCGATACCTTCGCGCCGCTCGGCCCCTATCTGGTGACCGGCATTGACGCATCGGATTTGCGGATTCAGGCGCGGGTGAACGGCGTGGTGAAACAGGACAGCCGCACGAGCGACCTGCTGTTCAAACTGCCTCAGCTGATCTCATTCATTAGTCAGGCGATGACGTTGGAACCGGGTGATGTCATCATCACGGGCACACCGAGCGGCGTCTCGGAGATCCATCCGGGCGATGTGGTCGAGATCGAGATTGAAGATATCGGCGTCTTGCGCAATCCGGTGGTTGCGGGGTAACTCAGACAATGGCCGGTAACCCCGCTGTTTTTCAGGAAGCGTTGCGCAAAGCCCATAATCTGGCGTGGGACCGCAAATGGCTGCCGGCGATTGCGGAGTACCGGCGCGCCTTGGCCGAGGTTGACGACGACCCGCTCGTCTGGATCAGCTTGGGCAGTGCGCTGGCCGAAGCGCGGCGGCTGGCCGACGCTAAAGCTGCATACCAGCGCGCCGGCGAATTGGCGCCGGATGACGCGACCGTGCTGCAAAAACTGGCCGATATCTACACGCGCCTCCGCGATGTGGAAAACGCCTCGCAGATGTACCTGATGATGGCGACGGCTTATATGAAGAACCGAGAGCCGCTCAAGGCAATCCAAGCCTGGCGCGCGATTGTCCGGCTCAGTCCAGCGCACATCGAATCGCGGCGGCGGCTGGCCGAGTTGTTGGAGCAAGTTGGCCTCAATACCGAATCGGCCGAGGAGCATGTGACGGTTGCGCGCCTTCTGCGCGAGCGGGGACAGGACGCCGAAGCGACGACTCATGCACGCAAGGCGCTGACGCTCGATCCCCAGAACCGACAGGCGCTGACCATCAATCAGAGCTTGCAGGCGCCCGCCAGTGCGCCTCGCGGCCTCCGGTCGCTGATGTTGCCCCGCCAGTCGGTGCCGTCGCCCAAGTTAGGGGACAATCCGGCGCAGGAGGCGGCGCAGCGCGCCTTAAGCCGTCTGGCCGAGGTTGTTTCCGAGCGCAAGAAAGCCGCGCAGGGGCCGGTTGGCACCGCTCCCCTGAGCGCCGAAAGCCTGATCGCACAGGCGCTTGAATTTCAATCAGGCAATCGTCTCGGCGAAGCCATCGGCTGTTACCAGCGCGCAGTGGGGCTGGGCGCCAACTGGCCGGAAGTTCACTTTAACCTCGGCATGGTCTGTCTGAAAGCGTCGCGCTTCGACGAAGCCATTAACGAGCTCTCACAGTCACTTGATGCGCCGGATTATATGCTAGGAGCCTGCTATGCGCTGGCCCAGATTCACCAGTCGCGCGGCCGCCTTGCTGACGCGCTGGAGGCTTTGCTTGCGGCCATGCATACGGTTGAGCTACGCAGTGTGGCTCCGGCGCAAGCCGACACGGTGACGACGCTCTATCAGGAACTTGCGGCGCGCTTCACCACCGCCGATCAGGAAGGGCCGGCCCGGCACCTGCTGTCTGCACTGTTCAGTTTGATGAACGATAAGAACTGGGCCGAACGAGTGGGGCAGTTGCGGCGCGGTCTGGATACGCAGTTCGGCTACGCCGCGCTGGCGACCGTGGCCGAACTCGTCGGCTATCCGAATCCAGAAGAGGCATTGATGGCTCTGGTGCTAAGCCACGACCTGTTGGAACGGCAGAAGACGCCATCGGCCCTTGAAGAAGTCTATCGGGCTATCGCCTTGGCGCCGGCGTATTTGCCGCTTCACGCGCACCTCGCCGAAGTCTTTGCGCGGCAGGGTCACATACAGGCCGCTGTTGAGAAGTATCAGGTGATAGCCGCCTTGCAGAGGGTTCGCCGCGAATCACTGGCCCTGGCGGACACCTACCGCCAAATCTTGAAACTGGTCCCGCAGGACACGGATACACGCGCCCGGCATATTGAGCGTCTACTACAATCCAACGCCATTGATGAGGCGATTGACCAGTACGTCGCGCTGGGCGACGCGCATTATCATCTCGCGCAACTCGACCGCGCCGTCAGCGCCTATGAAGAAGCCTTACGTTTAATCCCGCGCGCGGCTCAAGACCGCTGGAGTGTCACTATCTACCACCTGCTCGGCGAGGTCTATATCCAGCGCGTGGATTGGAAGGGCGCCGCTGAAGTCTACCGCCGCATCCACGAACTCGCTCCCAACGACGATAAGGCCAGCCTGCGGCTGATTGATCTGGCCTTTAAGCAAGGCGATGATGATGCGGCCCTGCGTGAGTTGGACAGCCTGAGCGCGCGCTACGAGCAAACGGGCGAGATGGCGGCTCTGCTGGGGGTAGTAACTGATTTGGCCGCGCTCCGGCCCAAGAACGCGGCGCTGAAGGAGCGTATGGCTGATTTGCTGGTGAAGCAGGGACAGGGCGAGCGCGCTGTATCTGAACTGGACTTTCTCGGCGAACTGCAGCTGCGTGCGGGCCAGACCCAAGCGGCGGCGCTAACCATCGAGCGTATCATCGCCCTCAGCCCGCCCAACGTGGAAAATTACCGGGAACTCTTACAGCAGTTGCGCGCGGCCCATTGATGGGCGATTGTGTCGAACGTCATTTTTGCTCTCAATCATCTGGACTGGCTGAGCCTGCTCGATATTTTGCTGGTCGCAGCCGTGATCTATGCCGGCCTGTATATCATCCGCGGGACACCGGCCGTCCAGTTGCTGCGTGGTCTGCTGGTCGTGGTCGCCGTTACCGGCATCTTGACGGGCCTGCTGCACCTGACCGCGTTTAGCTGGCTGATTCGCAACGCCCTGCCGGCTGTGCTGGTCGCGATACCGGTCATCTTCCAGCCCGAACTGCGCCGCGCCCTTGAGCGGCTGGGACGCGCAGGCCGGCTGTTTGATCGAAACTACCAGAGTGACACCCAGCGTGTCATCGCCGAAATCAGCCGGTCGGCGGCCTCACTGTCTAACCAGCACGTCGGCGCGCTGATCGTGCTGGAACAAAGCACCGGCCTCCAGCAATATGTTGACACCGGCGTCATCATCAACGGGCTGGTATCCAGTGAATTGTTGGAAACCATCTTCTTCAAGAATTCGGCTTTGCACGATATGGCGGTGATCGTGCGCGGCGACCAGATCGTAGCCGCTGGCTGTATGCTGCCCCTCACCGAAAAAGAGTTTCTTGACCGGCAGTATGGCACCCGCCACCGCGCGGCTATCGGCGTGACGGAGCAGAGCGACGCGATCAGCGTGGTGGTATCGGAAGAAACCGGTCGCATTTCCATCGCGCGCAATGGACGCATGGTGCGCAATCTTGACGAGTCCCGGCTGCGAAACATCTTGCAGTTGTTTATGAGGGCCGGCTCGGCGCGCAGGTTTTAGCCGTCCATGACAACCTTACGGATTTCTCCCCTATGGCGCTATGCGGTGCGCCTGCTGTCGGGGAATTTAGGCTCGGCCATCCTCGCGCTGCTGCTGTCCTTGTTCATCTGGCTGGCCGCGGTGACCGAGCAGAACCCGCCGCGCGAAGACACCTATCCGGGCGACATACCCGTTGAGTTGACCAACCTCCCGCCGGCGTTGGTGCTCTTCCAACCATTCGAGCGATTCGCGCGAGTCCGTATCCGCGCCTCCCAGTCATCGTGGGAGCGACTCCAGCCCAGCGGCGTGCGCGCGCTGGTTGACCTGAGCCAGACAACAGCGGGATTGCGTGAGTTTGAGGTACAAGTCAAGTTTGCTGACCCCGAAATTACGGTGGTGTCCATCGAGCCGCCGCGCGTATCTCTGCGGCTTGAAGAACAACGGGAGAAACGCCTGCCGGTGCAGGTCAGCATCAGCGACAGCCCGCCGATTGGCTTTCTGCTCGGCGAGCCCCAGTCCACACCGGCGACTGTGCTGATTAGCGGGCCGCGCTCGCAGGTGGATCAAGTGGCCGAAGCGGTCGCCGCTTTGCAGTTGCGCGGAGCCAAGAGCACGTTTGAGCGGGATGTGCCGCTGATTGCGCGCGACGCACAGGGCAACTCCGTGCCCGGTGTGCGATTATCGCCGTCCGATTCCCGGGTCAAAGTGCCGGTCGAGCAGCGGCTCGGTTTCAAGGATGTATCGGTGAAGGTCATCACCCGCAACAACGTGGCGAGCGGATACTGGTTGAGCAATATTTTGGTGGAGCCGAACACCGTGACACTGGTCGGCAACACCGCCGCGCTTGACGAGATTGGCGGGTTCGCTTCGACGGAGCCGATTGACGTGCGCGACGCCAACACCAGCTTCCTCCGGCGCGTCGGTCTGGCGCTGCCCGATGGCGTCTCGCCGGTTAGCACGCAGAGCGTGGTTGTCACGATTGACATTGCCGCCATTACCGGCGGCCAGACCATCCAGCGCAAGGCCATTGTGCGCGGGATAGATCCCGGTCTGAAGGCTACCCTGTCACCGGAAATCGTGGACGTGATCTTGAGCGGGCCACTACCCGTGCTGCAGTCACTGCGGCTGGAAGACGTACAGGTCATTTTGGAGTTGGTCAGCAAAGGCCCCGGCAAATACAAAGTGACTCCAACGGTCATCAAGCCGGATACGCTGAAAGTCGAGAGCATCGTGCCTGATACGATTGAGGTCGTGGTCTCAAAATAGCACACCTTATGCCCAAGCCTATTGTAGCAGTCGTCGGACGCCCCAATGTGGGCAAGTCTACGCTATTTAATCGCATCGTCGGCCAGCGGCTGGCGATCGTTGACGATCAGCCCGGCACCACCCGCGACCGCCTATACGCGGACGCCGACTGGAACGGGGTCGAGTTTACACTGGTGGACACCGGCGGCCTTGACTTCATCGAATCGGCCGCGGAGGCGGCGCGACAGAGCAGCGCGGCGCAAGCGTACAACCCGCGTCCCATTCATCAGCAGGTCATCCGTCAGGCTCAACTCGCCATTCGTGAGGCCGATGTCATCATCTTTCTGGTCTCGACCACTGACGGCGTTACGGCCGGCGATCTGGACGTGGCCGAACAACTGCGCCGCAGTAACAAACCGGTCATCCTCGCGGCGAACAAGGCGGACAACCTCAAGCGCGAACAAAACGCCGTCGAGTTCTACGATCTGGGGCTGGGCGAGCCGTCGGTCATCTCGGCGTTTCACGGCAACGGCGTGGGCGATCTGTTGGATAAGACGGTTGAGCGCTTTCCGGCCCAGCCCGAGACTGCGGAGAGCGATGAGCTGAAGATTGCCATTATTGGCAAGCCCAATGTGGGGAAGTCATCGCTGCTCAACGCGCTTATCGGTCAGGAGCGCGCCATCGTCAGCGAGATTCCCGGCACCACACGCGACATCGTAGACACGCCGATGATGTGGGACCATCGTCCGATTCGCCTGATTGACACGGCCGGCATCCGCCGCCGGGGGCATATCGCGCACGGCGAGGTCGAGCAGTACAGCGTGCTGCGCGCGCTGCGCGCGATTCAGCGCGCCGACGTGGTGCTGCTCATTATTGACGGCGTCGAGGGCGTGAGCGCGCAGGATGAGCACGTCGCCTCGTATATCGTCGAGGAGGGCAAGGGGGCGGTGATCGTCGTCAACAAGTGGGATCTGGTGGACAAAGAGACGGACACGATGGCTATCTATGAAGCTCAGGTGAGGAAGGCGCTGGACTTCATCGCCTATGCGCCGGTCGTCTTTGTCTCGGCCAAGACGCGGCAGAGGGTGGGCAGTGTGATGGAAGCTGCGTCGAGGGTGCATCAAAGCCAGAGCCAGCGCGTGCCGACGCCGGAACTCAACCAACTGGTGCGCGATGCGGTTTCCCAACACGCGCCGGCATCGAAGCGCGGCAAGCGCCTGCGCTTCTCGTATGCCACACAGCCCGGCGTCAATCCGCCGTCATTTGTGTTCTTTGTGAATGACGCGGAGCTGGTTCACTTCTCGTACAAGCGGTATCTCCAGAATCTGATCCGCGAGCGCTGGGGCTTTGAGGGCGCGCCGATACGGATGACTTTCCGCGACAAGAACGAATCCGCCTAGGGAAATCTTAGATCGTTGATTTTAGATTCAATCACCTAATCTAAAATCCAACTTACGGCGCCGGATCAAATCCCCCCGGATGAAGCGGGCGTCAGCGGTAGTTACCATACACCAGCAACCCGGCTGTCGTACCCAGCGCGAGCGTGCCTTCGCGTATATCTGCTGCTGTGACGGTGGTGCCCGCCGGCAGTGGAAGCCGTTGCCAGTCTCTGCCGCGGTTCGGTGAGACGAACACCTCTTTTTGGAAGATGAGGAACAGGGTCAGGTGGTCTACGGGGTCCATGAGCAGGGCCACGGGCTGTCCCTCGGCTGGGTTGCTCGCCCGCAGAGGAATCCACGTTCGCGCCGAGTCCACGCTGTAATAAACCCGGCCTGCCTGATCCAGAGCATACAGAAGATTGGCCGCCTGACTATCTACCAACACGCTCACCAGTTTTTCCCGGCCCTCGAAGCTGTAGCCCGCCTCGCCCCACGTATTGACATCGCCCGTTGAGCGATAGATGCGGCCGCTGTCATAGACCACATAGACGACCTCAGGCCGCGCCGCAAATGGCACAATGTGGGCGACCAAGCCCCGGTACTGCCCGGTCTCGACGCTGACGAGATGCCAGCTCAAGCCGCTATCCTGTGAGCGGTACACCCGACCGAGGTCGCTGCTAAAATAGAGCGTGCCGGTGGGCACGACGCTCAGATGGTTGATTCCAGCGACAAAATCCAACTCGCGGACGTCCTCCCAGGTCTGGCCATTGTCCAGGCTCCACTCTAGCAGTGGGGTTTCGAGTTGAGCCACATGATAGAATGCGGCCGTGAGCGAATCCACGGCGAGTAACGAAGTGGCGGCGGCGAACGTGCTGACGTTCTCCTTCAAAGATTGCCAGCCGTCTGGCTCTGAACTATAGCGCAGAAGATCGCCGCCGCCAGTCAATGTGACGATGAACAGGGCGTTCTTCGCCGCAACCACTTTTCTGACGTTCACCTCTGGCGGGCCCAGCGGGCGAAAGACCCCGTTCGCCAGATTCGCCGGTAACGGCGTGGGTGTCAGGCGACCGGCAAAGACAAACGGCGTCATGGTCGGGAATGGGGTGGGTGGGTTGTCGCCGCTTGACGCGTCTTCAGCGGGCACACCGATTGGCGCGGTCCTGGCAGTTGGGACCGGCGGCTCGTTAGCCGCACTATACAACCAGAAGCCGCCGAGGTCGAAGAGCGCCAGCACGAGAATGAGCGCGACCAGCGCCTTGTGGTAGCGGTCCCACCAACCAAGCCGCCAGCCCGTGGGTTGCATGAGCCACACCGCCAGCCGCCTTAGCAGCGCACGCGTTTTTCCGGCCGTCTTGACTCGTGCCTGCACGTGCTGTTTAGTCTCCGCGCGGATCTGTTCTGCCATTTGATCGGCGCTTTTGCGCAGAGTCTGAACGCGCGTCGTCTCATAGGCCAGTTGGGTTTGCCGGTCCTCCGGATTTAGAGACAGCGCCTTTTCGAGGTACCCGAGCGCTTCCTCGGGGTCGGCTGTGGCCTCCGCCAACGCCAGCCATGCGCGGTCTATCTGCGGGTTAAGCGCCGTCGCTTTTTTGAGCAGTGCGTACGCGACCTCTCGTTGTCCAATGGCCAAGGCGCGCAAGCCATCGTTAAGAAGTTTTTCGGTCTCTTGCCGCGCCTGCTGTGCGGCTATGATGTGCTCGAGCTCCTCGGCGCCGGCGAGCGCCTGGGGGTTACGGGGTTCGAGTTCGAGCACGCGGCGGAAGCACTCAGAGCGTTCATCAAGGTCGCCGGTGGTCTCCGCGCACCCCAGCCAGGCCTCGATTTGGTCAGCCTGAAGCTCGACCACGCGGCGGAACAGCTGATAGGCTTGCCGCTGGTTCTGGCGCGGATCATTGCGCACCAGCGCCTGAGCCAGCGCCATCATAGGCTGCACATCAGACGGTTGTGCGTCTGTGAGCGCCCCCGTTATCCGCTCAAGGTCCAGCAAGGCAGTGCTACTGCGCGGGTTCAGCAACAACGCGCGCTGGATGCTTTCCAGACGTTCCGCAAGCGACGGAGCCGAGCGCGCTCGATAGAGCCAGGCCTCTTCGAGTTCGGGCCGCAGGTCGGTGAGACGGGTGACCAGTAGGTAGGCAAGGTCTGTCCATCCTTCCGCCATCATCGGTTCGACCAGTTCGGCCAGATGTGCGACCAGCAATTCTTCGCCGTACGCGGGTTCCAGTGCAGGGCCAGTCAGCGATTGCAAGGCACCCAGCAAGTCCTCGCGCACCTGATGATTGTCGGGTTGTAGGCGCAGCCAACCGACGTAGGCCCAAGCCACGTCAAATGGGTCGGTCGCCGTGGTTGCCCGGCTGCGCCACGTCTCTTCGTTGTCGGCGGCGGGATCGGGCGGTGCAACAGGGGCAGAGGGTGGGGAAACGGCGTTGAGCTCGGCCGTAGTCGTTTCCGGTTCGTCCGGCGCAGTGAACTCTTCGACATCGGTTGACAGAAGCGCCGCGCGCATGGTGGATAGAAAATCCTGCGGCGCTTCGGCGAGCGCCTCTGAAATTGACGCACCCGAGGGCCAACTCGCCTCGACGGCATCTGCGTGGCTCGGCGCGCGTTCGTCGTCAATCGGGTGGCCTTCGGAAGAATCCAGAACCGCGTTATCCGCGCCCGGCCGGGCCGGGCCGAGGCCTTGCCCCACGGACTCCTCTGGAGCCAGTAATCCAATTTCGGGCGGGACGAACTCAGTCATCTCGGCGAGCAAGGAAGCCAAAGACTCTGCGCGCGGTGTCGCTGCTAGAGCTTGCTCACTTGCCGCGTTCCCCTCGGGCATGGGGGGACGGCTGGCGCTGACGACACGGGTCAGCGGGCTCGTGCCCCGCAACTGCCACAACCTGCGACGCGCTTCCATATGACCGGGCTGGTTGATGAGAACCCAGTGCAATGACTCGACCGCGTCATCTACATCATCCGTCGTGGTGACGCGAAGCCACCACGCGGCAACGTTGGTTGGGTCAAGGTCCACCAACCGACATGCGCTCTGGTAGGCGCTGGCGGCATCGCCTCGGTCTAGCGCGGCCTGCGCTTCTTTCAACAACAGCCGCGCTTCGATGGTCGGACTGTTCTGCCCCCCATTATCCATTGTGGGTTCGCCTTCGCTCACCTATTTGACCAGAACCACCGACGCCGATTTGGGAGTTGGCATGATGGTTCCGCTTGGCACTTGTGCGGTAACGCATACGCCGGAGCCGCATCCGCTTAGCAGTGTGCCGGTCAGCGATCCGCTCGTGGTCGTCCAGTTCAGGGTCCCGGCAGGGGCGTCGAGATTACCGGTCAGCGCGGGATTATCGCCCGTAATGCTTACGGCTTGAGAAGTTCCGCCGCCCAACATCAGCAAATCGCCCGAAAAAGAGGTCAGCGTCGCGTTGCTGCCGCTCAAGGTCACGCTGGTTTCGGCAACAAGCGTGACCTGCCCGTTAAAGTTCGAGCACTGGATGGTCACGCTATTCGAGAAGTAGTACAGCCCCGGGTACATTGTACTGCCGCTGAAGTAGGTCGTGTCGCTGCAGTTGATCACGATGGCGCCCGAGCGCTGGAAGTAGTAGATGCCAGCGGCCACGGCCTTGACACCACCGGGGCGATAGTCGGCGATCGTGTAACTGAATGGGGCCGCGGCGGCTCCTTGGGTGACGACTGTCCCACCCAGCGTTGGCGCGGGCGAGGACAGCGAGACATCGTGCGCGCTCCAGATCGCCACCAGTTGGCGCTGCGCCACGGCTGACGAGCCCACGCTTAAAGTCGGAAAGCCCAGCAGGCCCGCAAAGTACGTGGTGAAGCTATGGGTCGTCGTCAGCACCAAGCCGGTCGCGCCAGCCGGAACCGAGCCGCCGCCCATAGCGCCAAGCGTCACGCCATTGATATTGAGATAGGTGCCGCTCAGGTTGTTGTTCACCGCATCGTGCGCGGGCGGCGTCGTGTCGGGCAGGCCGTTATCTTCGGCCAGCGTATTGAGCGCAGTGCGGACAGCGGCCTCACTACAGGCACTCGCGCAGAGCATCAATTGAAAGGTCCCTTCCAGAGCCGCCGCGTCCGCCGCGTTTTGCGCCCGTCGGCGCTCCACGTACAGGTTTCCGCCATCTATCGCGAGCGCGACCACGCCGAGCATGCCCACCAGCATCAGCCCGACGAGCACCAAGGTCTGGCCGCGCCGCTCTCCA
>JACQEC010000032.1 GCA_016200765.1 Chloroflexota bacterium
GGCCCGCCAAACACGCCGGATAGATACTGCCCGCCCGCGTTCCAGAACGTCCAGCCCGCACTGCCGGCCGCGTCGGCGGCGCGCTTCTGCTCCACCAGTTCCGCCGCGCCATACGTCACATCGCGCGACGAGTAGGCCTGCAGCCACGGGCGGATGGGCGTGGTGATGCGCTCGGCGGCGGCCTTCACACTGCGGAAGATCACATCGTAGGGGTGCTGTGACGGGTTCTTATAGCCGAGGTTGTCGCTGGCAAAGGTCGAAGGGTAGAGCATCGGCTGGACGTAATCCACCAGCGGCGCGATCTCTTCCAGGCGCTGGCCGATACCCATGTCGTCGCGCGTCCAGACCGTCATGCCGAAGATGTCGGCGGACATAAAGACCCCGGCCGCCTTGAGCAGTTTGTTCGCCTCGGTCAAAAATCCTTTCAGCGCGGCGGCGCGCGTCTGCGCGGTGTGCGGCGGCGGGAAGCTGATTGCGTTCACGTCGCCATCGGACGGGAAGCGGATGTAGTCGAACTGAATCTCATCAATGCCCAGCGCCGCGGCCTCTTTGGCGATAGCCAGATTGTAGTTCCAGACCTCGCGCGAATACGGGTTGGCCCACGACAACTGCTCGTTGTCCTTCCAGACCGCGCCGCTCTTCGTCTTCACCGCCAGGTCGGGGCGCGCCTTGGCGAGCGGATCGTCCTTAAAGACGACAATGCGCCCGATGACGTAAACCTTCTTCTCGTGCGCCAGCCGGATCAACTCGCGCAGGTCCATCGTCACCAGCTCGGCGTTCACCGCCTTGATCAGCGGGTTATCCGAGTGGAAAGCGATGCGCCCGCGGTCGCCCTTCACATCCACCACCAGCGCGTTCAGCTCGCTCTGGTCTACCAGATCAATCAGGCCGCGCACCTTGCTCTCGTTCGCCAGCAGTCCGAACGGCAGGTAGATGCCGCGCGCCGCGAAGGGCGTCAGCAGAATATCCATCGCGGGGCTGGCCGGCGCTGGCGTCTCGACCGTCGTGTAACCGGCCGCTTTCACCTTGAGCGGCGTGCCCGGCTTGATATCCGACAGGCCAATCTTGCCCTCATCACTGCTGGTCGCGGTCAGGGCCCCCGCGATGTAAAGCGCGGCCCCGGCTACCGGCTTGCCGGTCTGGGCGTTTTTCACGGCCATTTTGAAGGAGCTCGGTTTGAGCGACAGCTCAATCTGCGCCTGGCCGGTATAGATGGCTTCGGCGGTCGTGTAATCTTCAAGGCGGGCGGTGATGCGGCTATTCGGCTCCGGCTCCGGCACGACGACGTTGCCCTGCCGGTCAGTCTGATACTTGACGCCGGAGACGAAGATCGCCGCGCTCAACGGACTGTCGGTTGCGGCATCGTGCGCGGCCACGGTGATCGTATGCGCGTTCAGCGTAAAGTCTATCGCGCTTTCGCCGTTCCACACCACCTCGTGAGGGTAATAGCCCGCCGCCTCAATCCGCACGACCGCGCCGGGGCTCAGCCGCGCGAGGGTAAAACGGCCGTCGTCCTCGGTCTGTGCCTGGAGGTCGCCGGCCGTGAGCGTGGCATCGAGAATCGGTTTGCGGGTAGCGGCGTCGCGGATGACGCCGGTGAGGATATAGGGGCGCAGGACGATGTGGAGGAGATACTCTTTCAGGCTGGTGTCTTCGGGCTGGAAGGGGCCGCTGGTCGGCTCGTAGCCGGGCGCCTGTGCGGTGACCGTCCACGGCCCATCGCCGACTGTGAGGCGGTAGTGGCCGTTCTCGTCGCTGCGGGTTTCGCGCCGCTCCTGCGCGCCTCGCACCACCTGCACGCTCGCCCCGGCAACCGGCTCCTGGCTCTGCTCGTCGGTCACCTCTCCCGCCAGCGCCTTGCCATGCTGGATGTCCTGCACCCATGCCGCGCCCACGCCCGCCAGAACGGCGGCGAGAATCAGCAAGCCGGCCAGTATGATTTTCTTGCGCGCGATGGGCAAAGCAGACCTCTTCGTCATATAGCCTGCGATTATAGCATAAGAGCGCCCCATCGCGCACGGGTATAACGCCGATTCGTAGGGGCGAAGCAACGGCCATGTCGCGCCGCGTTTAGCAGCAAGATGATTGGCCGTGGCTTCGCCCTTCCCCGCAACGACCACGCCTCACCTGTTTGGCGACAAGATGGTTGGCCGTGGCTTTGTCTCGCACGGGCGAAGCCGCGCGTGGACATGACCACGTTGCAAGACCGCCACCTGACGCGCTGCTTCGCCCCTACGCACGCCCTCACCTCTCCGACGATTCCGCGCTATCTCCCGTCTCCTTTTGCCGGGGTTGACGGGAGCGGGTGGGTTTTGGTATAGTGGCAAGCATGACGAGAACGGCGAGCGGGGAGCGTAAGGCGCTCGACACGTATTACGCGGCTATCGCCAACTATCAGACGCAAGGCGTAACGCACGAGCAGGCGACGCGGCTGGCCTTTAGCACCCTGCTGGATACGCGGGCGCGCGCGCAAAACTGGACGCTGGTGCTGGAACAGCGACTGCTCAACGGGATGCGCCCGGACGGCACCCTGCACGACGAGTTCCACCTCCCGCGCGGCTACTGGGAGGCGAAGGACACCGCCGACGACCTCGACGCGGAGATTGCGGCCAAGATCGCGCGCGGCTACCCGTTGAGCAACACCATCTTCGAGGACACGCGCCGCGCGCGGCTCTACCAGAACGGGCGGCCCGCCTTCGAGGCCGATTTGCAGGAGCGCAGTCAACTGACCGCGCTCTTACAGCAGTTCTTCGACCATACCGGCGCGCAGATTGAGAA
>JACQEC010000300.1 GCA_016200765.1 Chloroflexota bacterium
CCAGTGCTACGACACTCGGGTGATGTCATTTCTATCCCTTATCGTACTCTGGCAATCTTGAACCTGCCACGGGAGAAGATATAGCGGATACCGACATAGGGATAATACCACAGGTGCAACACCACCGCCTGATTCTGGTCGCTCGTCAGGCTCGCGCTGCCGAGGTGGTCGCCGTCATAGGCCCACTGCGTCATCCGACCTTTTCGGGAACCATGATACATCAAGTTCCTGAATGTCCAGTTTTTTGGGCGCTGTCAGGTAAACAACAACGCCGCCTTCTTGGTGAAGGCGGCGTTGTTCATGGCCGGGTCGCGCAGGCTTTATAGCCTGAACAGGAAGAACAGCACCATCGCCACCGCGCCCAACAGCGTCAGAAACGCATACGAGCGCACGTAGCCGCTCTGTGTCCAGCGCAGGGCGCGCGACCAGAGCGTCATCACCTCCACCGCGCCGCCAATCGCCACGCCGTCTATCATCGCGTGGTCAACCGCCTTGAAGAGAAACTCCGCCGTCCAGACCGCCGGCACCACCACCAGCGCGTGGTAAATCTCGTCCACAAAGTATTTGCGCGAGAACAGGATATAGAACGGCTTGAAGACCCGGCTGACGAATGAAGCCGGTATCCAGCGCGCCACATACAGCACCCACGCCACACCGATGCCCAGCACGCCCATCGCCACCGAGATGCTGGTCAGCAGGTCGGCGTTGCCCGTGGCGGCCTCTACAGGGACATGGCTCTCTGTGAACACCGGCGCGAGGAACTGGTTGATCAGCGAGCCTTCGCCCAGCGGCAGGCCCAGCGCCATGCCGCCGACCAGCGAGAGGAAGGCCAGCGCGGCCAGCGGCGCGGTCATGCTCGGCGGTGACTCGTGGGGGTGAACATCGCGCCCAAAACGCTGGCGCCCAAAGAACGCCAGAATCGTGATGCGCGAGATGTAGAACGCCGTCAGCGCGGCGGTCAGCGTGCCGAGCGCCCAAAGGGCCGGATACCCCGCGTTGAACGTCTGCGCGAGAATCTCGTCCTTGCTGAAGAAACCGGCCAGCGGCGGGATGCCGCTGATGGCCAGCCAGCCGAACACAAAGGTAGCCGCGGTGACCGGCATAAACTTCCGCAGGCCGCCCATCTTGAAGATGTTCGTCTCGCCGTGCAGGCCGTGCATCACACTGCCCGCGCCGAGAAACATCAGCGCCTTGAAGAAGGCGTGCGTCGTTAGGTGAAACATCGCCGCCGGCCACGCGCCGACGCCCGCGGCCATGAACATATAGCCCAACTGCGAGATGGTCGAGTAGGCCAGCACGCGCTTCAGGTCGGTGTGCACCAGCGCGATGGTCGCCGCGAAGAGCGCGGTCAGTGCGCCCACGCTGGCGACCACGCTCATTGTCAGCGGCGCCAACTCGAACAGGGCGTGCGAGCGCACCACCATATACACGCCCGCCGTGACCATCGTCGCGGCGTGGATCAGCGCCGACACGGGCGTGGGGCCTTCCATCGCGTCGGGCAGCCAGACGAACAGCGGCAGTTGCGCGCTCTTGCCGGTCGCGCCGATGAACAGCAACAGCGTAATCCACGTGATGGTGGTGTCGCCGGGCTTAAAGACCTCATGCGCCTTGCCAAAGATCACGTTGTAGTCGCTCGTGCCGAAGATGGCAAAGAGCCACAGCACGCCGATGGTGAACGCGAAGTCGCCGATGCGGTTGACGACGAACGCTTTCTTGGCCGCGTTCGCCGCTTCAGGCTTGTAGAACCAGAAGCCGATCAGCAGGTACGAGCAGAGGCCGACGCCCTCCCAGCCGAGGAACATCATCAGGTAGTTGTTGCCCAGCACCAGCGCCAGCATGGCGGTGATGAACAGGTTCAGGTAGAAGAAGAAGCGGGCGTAGCGCTCGTCGTCGGCCATGTAGCCGGTGGAATAGACGTGAATCAGAAAGCCGACGCCCGTCACGACCAGCGTCATCAGCAGGGAGAGCGGGTCCACGCGCGCCGCAATCTGGATGTCCAGACCACGGCCCGGCATCCACGTCCACATCAGCACGTCGCGCGAGCGCTGGTCGGGCGGCAGGGCCAGCAGGCCGGCCAGTACCACGAGCGCGATGAGGAACGCCAGCCCGACGACCGCCGGACCGACGATGCGCGACACGCTCTTGCGCCCCGCGAAGGCGTTGATAATCGCGCCCAGCGCAGGCAGGTAGAGAACGAGCGGAATGAGTTCGATCATCTAGCCCTTCAGCGAGTTAATATCGTCCACGTCGGTCGTCAGCCGCTGGTAGAAGAGATAGACGAGGATCGCCAGCCCGACGGCAACCTCGGCGGCGGCGACGGTGATCACGAAGAAGACGAAGACCTGCCCATCCACCAGATTCTGGTAGGCCGCGAGCGCGATGAAGCTCAAGTTGACGGCGTTGAGCATCAGCTCGATGCACATGAAGATCAAGATGGCGTTGCGGCGAATCAGCACGCCCACCGCGCCAATGGTGAACAGAATCGCGGAGACGAGCAGGTAGTGCGAGAGCGGAATCATCTTATCGTCTCTTGGCCAGCACGACCGCGCCGATCATTGCCACCAACAGCAACAGCGACGTGATCTCGAACGGGTAGAGGTAGCGCGTGAAAAGCAGAGCGCCGACATCCTGAATGTTCGCGAAAACCAGCCCGCCGGACGTCGCCGCGGGCTGCTTGACGCCGAGGGCGACGTAGGCCAGCGCGCCCAGCAGGCCCAGCCCCAACAGCGGCGCGAGCGAGCCCAGCGTAAACAGCCGATCTTGCGGCCCCCGACTGGATCGGGGGTCGGCCTCCTGCACGTTCAGCATCATGATCACGAACAGGAACAGCACCATGATCGCGCCGGCATAGACGATGACCTGAATGGTGGCGATGAACGAGGCGCGCAACAGCAGGTAGAGCACCGCCACCAGCCCGAAGTTCGCGACCATGAACAGCGCGGCGTGCACCGCGTTCTTGCTAAGAATCATCGCCAGCGCACAGCCGACGGCCAGCGCGGAGACGAGATAGAAGATGGCTTGTTCGTACGGAAGATTGGACAGGTCAGGCATGTCGCAGGTTCACTTTTTGTATCCAATAGCCAATCGCCGCGCCGCCCGCCAGCGCCGCCGCCAGATTGCCGGTCAAGGCCACCGTGAGCATCGTCGCGCGTTCAGCCGCGCCGGGCGCGCCCACCCGCCATCCGGCGGTGTCCAACAGCAGGTCTATCGCCAGAAATGCCAGCCCCGCGGCCAGCCCGCCGCCCAGCGCAAGCCGCCCGGCCATCCCCGATCGAGTCGGGGACCAACCCCGCAAAGCGAGGCCCAACGCAAAGCCGCCGCTGGCGGCGATGAGGAAAGCCGCCGGTGTGAACAACAGGCTGAACACCACATGGATGGGAAGCCCATTGGCCCCGCCGCGCTCGACGAGAACGACTTCCAGCCCGGTCAGCGCCAGTCCGACCAGTGTCACCGTCGGCCCGTAGCCCAACGCGCCCGCCCACGCCATCCGCCGCCGCTCGCCCGCTCCCATCACGCGCCGCATGCTGTCCCCCCAGAGCGCGCCCCCGCCCAGCACCGCCGCCAGCGCCGGAATTGCGGCGATCCCGGCTTTGGCTTCATCCGCCAGATGTCCCGGCAGTGCGCCATTGAGCAGATTGCCGATCAGCCCGCCAACCATCAGTCCGCCAATCAAACAACCGGCGGTCGCCAGCGCGCTGATGGTCATCATCCGCAGGGTTGAGCGGGTAGTCATCGTCCCTCGTCAATCATTTTAGATTTTTGATTGATGATTTTTGATTTGGAATCTAAAATCGTAAAATCTAAAATTCCCCCGGAGTTACCCGCCCATCGCGGCCACCAGCCCCGCGATGACGACCAGATTCAGCGCGGCCAGCGGCAACAACACCTTCCAGCCCAGCCGCATCAGTTGGTCAAAGCGCAGGCGCGGCAGGGTGGCGCGCATCCAGGTAAAGAAGAAGATAAAGCCCGACAATTTGATCACAAACCAGAGCCAGCCGGGCAGAAACGGCCCCTGCCAGCCGCCGAAGAAGATCGTCACCGCCGTGGCGCTGACGGTGATCACCGCCATGTACTCCGCCAGAAAGAACAGCGCCCACTTCAGACTGCTGTACTCCGTGTGGTAGCCCGCGATCAGTTCGGTTTCCGCCTCCGGCAGGTCAAACGGCGCGCGGTTGGTCTCGGCGATAGCGCAGATGAAATAGATGACGAAGCTCAGCGGCTGTTGGACGATAAACCACAAGTTCGCCTGCGCCTTCACGATGTCGCCCAGACTCAAGGACCCGGCGGCCAGCACGACGCTGACCAGCGCCAGCCCCAGCGGCAGTTCATACGAGATCATCTGCGCCGACGAGCGCACGCCGCCGAGCAATGAGTATTTGTTGTTCGACGACCAGCCCGCCAGCACAATCCCGTACACCGCCAGCGACGACATGGCGAACAGATACAGCAGGCCGACGTTAATATCGGCGATGAACAGGTTCACCTTGATCCCAAACAGGTCAATCGTGTTCCCGAACGGGATCACGGCAAACGCCGCCAGCCCGGTAATCGCCGCCAGCGCCGGCGCGAGGAAGTAGGTCACCTTGTCTGCGCCGGCCGGGGTCAGGTCTTCCTTAAAGATGAGCTTGAGGATGTCGGCCAGCGGCTGTAATAGCCCGAACGGGCCCACGCGGTTCGGGCCGATGCGCGACTGCATCCGCGCCATGATGCGCCGCTCGACGTAGACCGTGTACGCCACGACGGTCAGCAGGATAACGATCAGGACAGCGACCTTGATGACGATCAGGAGGATGTCTTCGCTCAACGGTCCACTTCCCCCAGCACAATGTCAATGCTGGCGATACACGCCACCACGTCGGCGATGTAGCGGCCGCGCACCATCTGCGCCAGCGACTGCAAATTGACAAACGACGGCCCGCGGAAATGCGCGCGCACCGGCTTGGCTGTGCCGTCGCTGACCACCATGACGCCAAACTCGCCCTTGGGCGACTCGATGCCCTGATAGGCTTCGCCCGGCGGCGGCTTGAAGCCTTCGGTGAACAGTTTGAAGTGGTGGATCAGCGCTTCCATGCTCGTCGCCAGTTCGGCGCGCGGCGGCGGCATAATCTTGCGGTCGCTGATCCTGACCGGGCCTTCGGGCAGGCGGTCGAGCGCCTGTTTCACAATCCGCAGGCTCTGGCGCATCTCGCGCACCCGCAAGAGGTAGCGCTCATACACATCGCCGCGCGCGCCGAGCGGCACGTCAAACGCGTATTGCTCGTAGCCGCTATAGGGCATGTCGCGCCGCAGGTCCCAGTCCACCCCACTGCCGCGCAGGATCGCCCCGCCCACGCCCAGCGAAATCGCCTCTTCCTTTGAAAGGATGCCGAGGCCCTGCGTGCGCTCCAGAAAGATCGGGTTGTGCGTCAGCATCCGCTCATACTCATCAAAGCGCGCTGGAAAGTCCGCGAGGATTTTCCGCACCGCGCCCTCGAACTGCGGCGGCACGTCCCTCAGGAGGCCGCCCACCCAGAAATACGAGGCCATCATGCGCGCGCCGGAGCAGAGTTCAAAGATGTCGAGGAGTTTCTCGCGCTCGCGCAGGGCGTAGAGGAACACGCTGATCGCGCCGAGGTCCATGCCCTGCGTCCCCAGCCAGACAAGGTGACTGCTGACGCGCTGTAACTCGGCGAGAATGACGCGGATGACCTGCGCGCGCGGCGGCGCCTCTACGCCGAGCAGTTTTTCGACGGCCAGCGCATAGCCGAGATTGTTCGAGAGCGGGGCCAGATAGTCCATGCGGTCGGTGACCGTGATCACCTGCTGGTAGGTCAGACCCTCCGCCGTCTTCTCGATGCCCGTGTGCAGGAAGCCGATGTCCGGCGTGGCATGAACGACAATCTCGCCGTCGAGTTCAAGGATCAGGCGCAGAACACCGTGCGTGCTGGGGTGGTGCGGCCCCATGCTGAGGATCAGCTTATCGTCGGGGCCGGGTTCCAGCGTGACGCCGGGGGGAGTGGGGATAGTGTCGGCGGGATGGCGGGTGGAGGCGGTCATCGGGCAGGAATGATTTCAGATTTTTGATTTTTGATTGTCAATCTGAAATCAAAAATGATCTTAGCGGCGCGCGTACTTTCGCTGTTTCTCGATGCGCTCAAAGTTATGCGAAAACTGCACTTCTTCATACGCGGGCGGGTAATCTTTGCGCAGTGGGTGTCCCGCCCAGTCGTCCGGCAACAGGATGCGCCGCAGGTCTGGATGCCCTTCAAAGGCGATGCCCATCAGGTCATAGACCTCCCGCTCCAAAAAGTCGGCGGTCGTCCAGACGGGCGTGACCGAGGGCAGGCTGGGGGCTTCCGCGCCCAGCCCGACTTTCAGCCAGAGCCGCTGTTTGTGGGTCATGGACAGCAGCTGGTAGTTCACGACAAAGCGCCGCGCGCCCGTCATCTCCGCCGGGTCATGGCCGGTGGGCAGGGACTCCTGCTCCATCGTCAGCCGGTCTATCGCCGACAGGTCGGACAGGTAGCGATATTGGAAGCGCGGGTCATCGCGCAGGAAGGAGCAGACCGCCGCGATCTGCGCGGGCTGTTCAATCCAGACAATCAACTGGCCGCGAAACTCGAGGTCGAGGCCAATCGCCTCGCCGAACGTCTCGCGCAGAGCGGTGACAACGCTCATTTCCAGTCCAGCGCGCCTTTTTTCCAGATGTAGATGTAGCCGACCGCGAAGACGCCGATGAAGACCAACATCTCGACGAAGCCGAACAGGTGCAGCTGCTTGTACACCACCGCCCACGGGTAGAAGAAGACGATCTCGACATCGAAGATGATGAACAGCATCGCGACGAGGTAGAACTTGACCGGGAAGCGGATGCGCGCCGTGCCCACCGGGATCATGCCCGACTCATAGGCCATCGCCTTGTTGGCGGACGGCTGTTTCGGCCCGGCGACCCACGAGATAACCGCGCCCCCGATGCCAATGGCGCTGGCGGCGACGAGCATGATGAGGATCGGGAGATAGTCGGAAAGCATAGAACTTGAGGCTTCAGGGCGGGAGTAAGTGAATCGTATCACAAGCAAAAATATTTGTCAAAACTATTGACAAAACCAACCACCTGTTGTATGATGCTGCCCGTGATGGTAGTGCCGCACGACCGTTCGTCGCACGATGCAAGGCAGCGCTGTTCATAGAGAACCGTATGGCTCAGTCTCGGCCTGCGGTTTTTTTGTTCTCCCTTTCCCATTGTCGCTCATCACACGGTTCCTCGAACCGGCAGGACAACATTCCGCTAACCATTGACCTTAACGCAGAAAGGAGGGGAAAACTCTATGGCCGCCACAAATGAGATGGGCACGGTGAAGTGGTTCAGCCCTGCCAAGGGGTATGGCTTCATCTCTCCAGATCCGACTCCCGACGGCGCGACACGCAAAGACGTGTTCGTGCACTTCACGGGCATCATCGGCGAAGGCTACCGCAATCTGGAAGAGAACCAGCGTGTCCAGTTCATGATCGAAGAGAGTCCCAAAGGCCCCCAAGCCGTGCAAGTACAGCGCGTCTAGGCATGTATCACCGGACTTATTCGCTCAAGCCCCGACCCTCGTTCGGGGCTTCTTCTTTCACATTCAGCAGTCGCGGACCCATCGGCCGCAAGGAGCATCGGATTGATAAGGCGCCCCAGAGCCACACGCAAGACGACCAAAACGGTTGAACCGCAGGGAACGCTTGATTTGGCGCACCTCGCCGTTACCGCCGTGGAGAGCAAAAAAGGCTCCGCGATCATCTTGCTCGACGTTCATACCATCTCGTCCTTTACCGATTATTTTCTGATTTGCAACGGCGACAGCGAGCGGCAAATCAAAGCGATTGCAGGCGGCGTCCAGGAGGCTTTGGACAAGCAGGGCATGAAGCAGCTGGGGCATGAGGGCTCGGCAGAATCCGGCTGGGTTCTGCTTGACTATGGCGACCTGTTGATCCATATCTTCGAGCCGGACAAGCGCAACTATTACCAGCTCGAGGACCTCTGGAAGGATGCCCAGACGGTGGTCAAGGTGCAGTAACCGTAAAGAAACATCCCCTTGGGTCATCCTCGCGGACTGCTCAAGCCGATCTCCGTGTCGTGACGAAGCGATCCCTTGTCGCGGCAGTGCTTGACAAGTGCCCCTCCAACGCCTACTATTGA
>JACQEC010000289.1 GCA_016200765.1 Chloroflexota bacterium
TCATGCCCCTCCTCTTTAGAATCCAACCACTTTATCCGCGGCCACCACCGCCTCGGCAAACATCTTCGGCGTGCCCCACGTCGCGTTCTTGCCCTTCAGGTCTTCGTCCGTCACCCCACGGGTGCGGCCACAGCCGCCTCAAACCGTGAGTTTCACACCGCGCGCGGCCAGCTCCGCGATGATCTCCGCCGCATTCGGCACCGCCACACCCTTGACCTCGCGGGCGACGCTGTCCTTCATCAGGTAGGTCGCCTCGCCTATCAGGCTGATCTCTACGCTGTGACCCGCTTCGAGCGCGCCCTTCGCCATATGAAACGGCAAGACCGCCGCCGTCGCGTCATCCGTGCCGTGCGTGCCGTAATACAAAATATGCGCCATTGTTCCTCCCTTGATGATATGGGTGACGCGCATGAACTCTGCGCGTCTCCGTGTCTTCGTTCGCTCTACCGCTCGACCGGCAGTCCTTCTTCCGCCCATTGGTCGAACCCGCCCGTCACGTTCACCACATTCGTGTACCCGGCGCGCGCCAGCACACTGCACGCGCTAATCGAGCGCACGCCGCCCGCGCACATGCACGCTACCGGTTCATCGCTGGGCACTTCCGCCAGCCGCGCCGGCAGTTGCCCCAGCGGGATATTCCGCGCGCCCGGCGCATGGCCGGCCTCCCATTCGTTCTTCTCGCGCACGTCCACAATCGTCAGACCGGCGCTCGCCAGCGCACGGCTCGCCCGCCGGACATCCCACTGCGGCATCTTCGCCTGCGGCAACCTGCGCGCTTCCGCCACGGTGATGAAGCCCTCAATACAATCGAGGCCGAGCCGGTTCGCCGCGCGGGCGGCGCGCAGGCTGTCGGCGGCGTTGCGCGCGACAAACACCAGCGGCGTCTCCGGCTGGACCAGAAAGCCAAGCCGCGTTCCAAACTGGTTGGACGACAACGGAACGCAGAGCGCGCCTTTAGCGTGTCCGGCGCCGAAGGCGCCCGGCTCACGCGTATCCACCAACAGCGCGCCCCCTTTCAACAGCCGCCGTACCTTGGCCGCGTTCAGCGGGCGCGGCGACAGATCGCCCTGCACCGGCGGCCCCTCGCGGTTCAACTTCTTGAGAAACGGCACGTTCGGCGGCTGTGCGGGCATGTCGCTCGTCAGACTTTGAATGAACTCCTCCCGGCTTTGGAGCTGCAGGGCGTAGTTGAAGCGGCGCTCAAAGCCCACCGTGGTGGACAACTTCGACGACATCACCCGCCCGCATAAAGAACCCGCGCCATGACCCGGAAAGACTTCCAGTCCATCGGGCAGTGGCAGCAGTTGCGTGTGCAATGAATCGTACAACTGGCTCGCCAATTGGCGCGTCGCCGCCTCACCGAGCAGGTCGGGCCGCCCAACATCTCCGACGAACAGCATATCGCCCGTCAAAATGAACCACGGCTCCGGCGAGCGGCTGGTGTCGGTAACGGTCAGGCAGATATGCTCCGGCGTGTGGCCGGGCGTGAAGAGCACGCGCAGGCGCACGTCGCCGATGGCGATCTCATCTGCGGCGGCGAGCGGCTCATGCGGAAAAAGCGCGTTCGCCGCCGCGTGCACGTAGATGCGCGCGCCGGTGCGCGCCGCGAGTTCCGTGTTGCCGGAGACGTGATCGGCGTGGAGGTGCGTTTCAATGACGTGCGTAATTTGCAACTCCTGCGCGTCGGCCTCGTCCAGATAGATGTCAACGTCGCGTTGGGGGTCCACCACCGCCGCCACGCCCTTGTCGCCAATCAGATACGACTGGCACCCCAATCCGTCCAGCGAAAATTGCTTAAAGAACATGAGAGTTCCTTGCCATAAGATAACACCAAGTAATCCGTCAAGTCATGCGCCGAGAGTGTGACAATGACTGCCAAGCATACCCCCTTTCTGTAAAACCCTACCCTCTGCAGAAAGGCATAAGTCCGCCTGTCACATACCCCGCGCTCTAAGCCGTTATGGTAAACCACCGGCTCCGTAGGGGCAGGGCTTGTCCCTGCCCTCTTGTCCCTGCCCGCCTCGCCCCCATGCCAGTGGTCTTTCAACGCACAACGCTAAACGCTCAACGCCATCGCCGTGCTTGCAATTCACTGCCTGCGCCAGTAGAATAGCCGCACCGCTTCAGCTCAACTTCTGGAGAACCAATGGCCCAATACACCTGGATTCTTTATCCCATCGGCGCGGCGTTAAGCCTTGCCGCGGCGGACTTCTTCCTCAAACTATCGTCGAGCCGCATCAGCAGTAACCTCGGCACGCTGGTCTACGCGCTGGCGACCATTATCCCGCCGGCCATCCTCCTGCTGATCGGGCGCGCGCGCGGCGACAGCGTGACCTATTCCGGCGAGGGCCTCCTCTATTCGGTCCTGATGGGCATCTCGTTCAGCCTCGTCGTCGTCTTTCTTAGCCTGACGTTCGCCAGCGGGGTCAACCTCTCGGTTGGCACGCCCATTATCCGCATGACCGGCATCATCATCGCGTCGGCGCTCGGCATCGCCGTCTTTGGCGAAGGCGTGTCCCTGCGCTACTTCATCGGTTTTGGTCTTGCCCTGCTCGGCATCTACTTCATCGTCACCAAGTAATCGCTCAAATCTCCCAGCGGCCGTTTCTCATCACCGAGCGGCCATCGGCGAAGATTTCTCCGCCATCGCGCAAGTCCACCAGCATATCCCAGTGCAGTGACGAGACGTTGGTCCCGCCCGTTTCGGGAGCGGCCGCGCCGAGCGCCAGGTGGACCGATCCGCCAATCTTCTCATCAAATAGCATGTTCTTCGTGAAGCGCTGGATGCCGTAATTTGTGCCGACACCCAGCTCGCCCAGCGTGCGCGCTCCGGCGTCCATGTTCAGCATCTCGTTCAGATATTCTTCGCCCATCGTCGCTTGCGCCTTGACCACACGGCCATTTTCAAACGTCAGACGCACGCCGTCCACCTCCCGCCCACCGTAGATAGCGGGGTACGTGTACGCCACAACACCGTTGACGGAATCCTCCACCGGCGCGCTGAAGACCTCGCCGTCGGGAAAGTTCTTGCGCCCATGGGCGTTCTCCCACTTGCGCCCGGCAATCGTCAGCCGCAGATCGGTGTCTTTTCCGACAATCCGCAGTTCGCGCGTCTTGGTCAGGAAGTCGGCGATGCGTTGTTGCGCCTTGCCCTGCTCCTGCCACGCCGCGATGGGGTCGTCGCGGTCGAGCAACATCGCGCCATAAACGAAGTCCTCGTACTCGCTCAACGACATGCCCGCTTCCTGCGCGCTGGCCTGCGTCGGATAGAGCGTCAGGCTCCAGCGCAGGTCGTTGGCCGCCGAGCGCCGCATGAATATCTTGAACAGCTCGGCGCGCGCTTTGGATGCAAGCGACTGCTTCTTGGGGTCAACACCGCTTAGCCCTTTCAGGTTATACGGCGCCATGATATTCAGCGTCGAGTTGACCTTGTTCGCCGCCAGTCGTTCCACTTCAGAAATATGCGTCAGTTGCTCGTCGGACGCATTCTTCAAGAAGATCTCATCCAGCCCCTCGATGCCAACCCGCGTCTCCACATGCGCGCCCGCCTTGAGCGCCTCGCGATAGACCTCGCGGATAAGCGGCGCCGCCAACTCCGAGCCTCTGACGACGAACCAATCGCCGGACTGCACGGGAACCGAATAATTCACCAGCACCTGCGCCAGCTTGACCACGCGTGGGTCAGCCATACCTTCCGCTCCTCATCTTTCGTTTATTTGACCACAACCGTCCCGGCCATATCCACCCCGCCCCGATCGCCGTGGTATTCGCAATAATACGCGAACGTGCCCGGCGTGTTGAACGTGAAGGAGAACTGCCCGTTGACCGCAATATCCTTCGAGTCAACGGTTCCCTTGATGTCTCCCGTGACGGTGTGTTTGGCCGGGTCTTTGTTGACCCACACCACCGTCGTGCCTTTGTCAATCGTGATCGCCTTGTCCTTAAAGGCAAAATCCTTCATCAGCACGGTGACCGACTTCGGCTGTGGTATCGGCGTGGCCGTGGGCGACGGAGGCGGTGTAGCCGTTGGCAGGTTTTGCGCCTGTGCGAATTGAAGCGGCGTCAGCGCAAGCCCCGCCAGTTCCTGCACCGCCGGGTACATCTGCTGGAAGCCCGCCTCATCGGCAACCGGCTCAATCTTGCCGCTGGCGTTCTTATCCTGCCCGCGCACGAGGAAGCGCGCGTTTGCGTCGGCTTCGGCGATGCTCGCCCGAACGGACTCTACGTTCTGCGCGCCCACCGCGGTCAGCGAATCCTTGAGGATCACGGCCGCCCATTTCTTCATGTTGGCAACTTCGATCTGTATCTCCGCCGCGCGTTGTTTGAGCGCGTCGGTGGCATCAGGCGCGCTCGCGGCCGCCTGTGCGTGCAGGCCAATCTGTTCGATGTAGCCCATCATCCCAAACCCATCGCCGGGGTCTTCAATCTGGCCATCCTTGTCGCTGTCCCCGTATTCGGCGCCTTTCTTGCCCTCCAACAGATTAATCAGGTGCTCGGCGTGTCGCTTGATCGCCGCCAGATTGCCACGGTCCAGCGCGCTACGCAGTTCCGCCGCGTGAATCAAGAGATGATCGCTCTGGTCGTGCAGGCCCACCGCGTAGCCGACTTTATCTGGCGTGTCTGACGCCGAGCCCAGCAGGTTCTTGACTTCACCCGACAGCCGCGCCGCAATCTGCCCTGAAAAGACCATCGTCGCCGACGGCTTCGTTGCCGCCGCCGACTCAATCGTGATGAAAAACTGGTCATACAATGCAACCAGATTCGCGGCGTCGGGCGCGATATATTCGATGGTCGCCGTGCCATCGGTGGCGACTTTCACCTCGCCGGCGCTGGCGACCAGGGCCACGTTCGACGAGGCAAACCACGCCTGATAAATCTTGCCCGCGGCGGCCGGCGGCACGTTGCTCAACTTCACGGTGGCTTTATCGTTCAGCCCTTTGTCGTTAGCAAACGTCAGCACCCCGCGAGCCGGCACAGCCGTCGGCGAGGGCGGCAGCGTGGGGCGTGGCGCGGTGGTCGCCGTTGGCGGTGGTGGCGGCGTTGGCGTGTCCTCAACGACGACGGCGACCGGCGTGCTCTGGCCGAGGTAGCGGAAATAATAGATACCCAGCCCCAGCACGACGATGGCCGTCCACAGTCCCAGCGTCAGCCGCATGAAGCGTTTGAAATTGCGCACCCGCAGGCGGGCCGGCAGCCATTGTGTGCGCATCCGCAGGATCAGGTAAATACCCATCAGCTCGGCGATGATGCCCAGCACACCGTGCCCCATCATCAATATCGCCACCGTTCCGCCCGTCGTGCCGCCGAGGACGACGAATGCGTAAAAGCTGGTGACCATCACGAACGCGATAAAGAAGATGTTGAAGATCACGACCGCGGTCTGCACATTGCGGTGCTTCGGCACCTGCTTGGTGCGCGCAAAATAGTAGCCGACCCACAGGGTGGCTATCATCAGCAGCTGCGCGCCGAGGTTCAGATCGGCAACGAAGCGTGTGCAGCTAACCCCGGTTAAGAGAGCCTTGCAGAGTTCTTGCATGGTGGTTTCCCCCTCCCTAGAAGTTAATAGACTACCGGTGCCCCCGGTCGTCCAGCAGATCCAAATGCTCGCCGTCAGCACGGCGCCGGCGCCGCTTTGGTCCCAGCGGCATGGGCTCAAGCGGCTTGCCCTGCTCAATCAGCCACTCGCGCTTTCCCTTGAGCGCGCCGGTCGGGCAGGCGGCGACACAGTTCCCGCAATACACGCAGGTGGTTTCCGGAATCGGCGCATCAAAATAGGTTGCCACGCGCGTCTGGAAGCCGCGCCCGCCGAGGCTCAAGGCGAATGTGTATTGAATGTCGGTGCCGCACGCCTGCACACAGCGCCAGCATAAGATACATTTTGAGTAGTCGCGGATATACATCGCGTTGTCGTCGTGCAGGGGCAGGTCGCGCTGGGCAACCGCAAGGGTTTCCCCTACGCCCGCGAAGCGCCCATCATCGGCCTGATACTCGCGCAGAAGCGCCATGATCTCCGGCGCCTGCGACAAGTCCACGGCGGAGTGCATCAGCTCCAATATCGTCCGGCGCGACAGGCGGACGCGCGGGCTGTCGGTGAAGATCACCATATCATTTTCGACCGCACGCGAGCAGGCCGGCACCAGCACCCGCGAGCGTTCCATCTCCACCACACAGACGCGGCATAGCGAATTGGCCGTGAAGTGCGGGTGGTAGCACACCGTCGGAACGTCAACACCAATTGTCCGCGCCGCCTCGCGGATCGTCGTGCCCGCCGGAACGGTTACGGTCTGTCCATTGATCGCTAAGGTCACAGGACTCATGGCGCTTGCACCAACTTTTTGTCCAGCGCGCTCAGCAGGGCGCTGGCGGCCGTTTGACCGAGGCCGCAGAGGCTGGCATCTCTCATCGTCTGGCCCAGCGCGATGAGCGCGTCGTGGTCGCCGGAGCGCCCCTGTCCACTCGCGGCCCGCGCGACAATCTCCATCTGGCGCTGGGTGCCTAACTGGCAAGGGAAGCACTTGCCGCACGATTCGTGGGCGAAGAATTTCGTGATACCGCGCATCACCGACCAGAGCGCGACCGAATCGTCAAAGACCATCACGGCGCCCGACCCAAAAGTCGCGCCCACGGCCGTGAGCGACTGAAAGTCCATCGGCACATCCATCTGCTGGGGCGTGAGGAATGCCCCCGCGGCTCCGCCCACCAGCGCCGCCTGCAGGGTGCGGCCGCGCGCCATACCGCCGCCCAGATTGAAAATGAGGGAGCGCAGGGGCAGTCCCATCGAGATCTCGTACAAGCCGGGTTTGCGCACGCTGCCGCTGAGACAGACGAGACGCGTGCCCGGCGAGCGCTCGGTGCCCCACTGCCGGTACCAGCGAGGGCCGTTCATCACAATGCCCGGCACGTTGGCGAGCGTCTCGACATTGTTGATGACCGTCGGCTTGCCAAAGAGGCCGTGCGTGGTCGGGAACGGCGGCTTGACGCGCGGCTCGCCCCGCCTGCCTTCAATGGATTCCATCAGCGCCGTCTCTTCGCCGCACACGTAGGCGCCCGCGCCGGCGCGCATCTCAATGTCAAACTCCAGGCCGCTGTTCAGAATGTTGATGCCGAGCAGTTGATTGGCGCGCGCGTCCTCGACGGCGTCGCTTAGCCGGGTGAAGGCCAGCGGGTACTCGCCGCGAACGTAGATAATGCCGCGATTCGCCGCGACCGCATGGGCGGCGATAATCATCGCTTCGATCAAGCGATGCGGGTCGCGCTCCATCAAGATGCGATCCTTAAAGGTGCCGGTCTCGCTCTCGTCGGCGTTGCAGATGATGTAGCCGGTCGCCTCGCCTGCCGGAACCGCGCGCGCCTGGATTTCCTTCGCGGCCCCTTCCCATTTGACGCCCGTCGGGAAGGCCGCCCCGCCCCGCCCCACCAACCCGGCCGCCTTCAGGTCGGCGATAATCTGCTCACGCGGCATGGCGAGTGCCTTTATCAATGCCTCGTATCGCCCCGCGTCTTTGGCCGTCTGGTATTTGTGTAATCCCCTGACGTTGATCTCACGCAACGGCCATCGGGCGTCGTCTCGCCGCGACGGATGCCGAGGCGAGACTCCAATTCAGCAAGCACGGTCTCCGCCCCGGCCAGCCCGCAGACCACGTCGTCGCACACGCGGATACACTGGCGGCCGACAGGCTCGGTGTAGAGCATCGAGTAAAACTTGACAACGCCATAGGCTTCAGCCAAGGGCACACCGAGACCTTGCGCAATTTGTGTCACCTGTTCGCGCGAAAGCCATCGTTCGCGCGCCTGCGCGGCTTGCAGCGCCGGCAGCAGCCCGGCTCGCCCTTGCATTCGGTAATATTCGATGATCGTTTCAATAGTGTCCATAACAACTTTTACCTGACGGGCGACGATAGTTGATTTTAGATTTTCGATTTTAGATTGACAATCAAAAATCTAAAATCAATCTTTGAAGATGGTCACCCGTCACGCTTTTGCGATCAACTGCTCCACCAGCCGCGGCAGTTCGGCGACCAGTTCAGAGTTCGGCACGACCTTGTTCGCGCCGGCCTGTCGCGCGGCCCGCAGAGCCGCCGCTTCGGTGTGGCGGCCAAAGGCCAGCACAGGCACCGCGGCCAGCCGCGCGGCCTCGATCAGACGGAGCCACTTGTCCTGTGCGCGATCCAACTGGACGATGAGCAGGTCAGCGCCGGCCAACTGCGCCTCAATAGCATCGCGCGCGTTGACTTCACGCGTCGAAAACCCCAAGCGCTTCAACGCATCGTCCACGCCCGGCAGAAAAAACAAATCGGGGATAGATAACAACGCGGATTTCACCGCAGCGCCCTCCGCAACTGCGGCTCGGTGAAAACGGGCTGTGCGGCCAACCGCAGGTTCTCCTCAACGTGCCCCACGTCGCTCATCCCCACCAGCGCGGTCGTAACCCCCGGCAGCGAGCGCGTAAACTGCAACGCGCGCTGGGCATCGCTCAGGTCAGCGCCCAGCGCCCGGCGCAGACCTGCCGGAAGATTGCGCGCCAGCCGCGCCTGCAAGAGCGATGCACTGGCAAAAACGGTGATACCCAGCGCCTGCGCCGCGTCGAGCACATTCACCCAGACGCCGTTGAGCGACTGATTC
>JACQEC010000290.1 GCA_016200765.1 Chloroflexota bacterium
GGAGCCGATTCATATCCAGTATGTGAAGTGGCTGGCGCACGTGGCGCAGGGCGACTTTGGCCGCTCCTTTATTGACCAGCGCCCGGTGATGGATAAGATTGCGGAGCGCCTGCCCGCCACGCTCACGCTCAATCTGGCGACCCTGCTGATTGGCCTGCTCGGCATCCCGATGGGCATCCTCGCCGCCGTCAAGCGCGGCAGTTGGCTCGACCGCGGGCTGGCTGTCTTCAACGCGGTCGGCAACTCCGCGCCGCACTGGTGGCTCGGCCTGCTGATCCTGATCTTCATCGCCGCGCCCACGAAACTCCTGCCCCTCGGCGGCATGTACTCCATCGGCAAGGAGAACGACCTCCTCGACCGCCTCTGGCATCTGATTCTGCCCGCGACCATCGCGGCCCTCAGCGATTGGATTGTCTTCTCGCGCTTCCTGCGCTCCAGCATCCTCGAAGTGATCCGTCTCGACTACATCCGCACCGCCCGCGCCAAGGGGCTGGCCGAGCGCGTGGTGCTGATCCGCCACGCCTTCCGCAACGCGCTCATCCCGGTCGTGCCGCTGTTCGTCGGCTCGGTCACCGGGCTCATCAGCGGCGCGGTGATCTTTGAAACCACCTTCTCGTGGCCGGGCATCGGGCGCATGGCCGTTCAAGCCACCTTCCAGCGCGACTTCCCGGTCGTGATGGCGCTGTTCATGATTGGCTCCTTCTTGACCATCGTCGGCTTTCTGGCGGTGGACATCCTCTACACCTTTGTGGACCCGCGGGTCAAGTACAACTGAGCATGACCACGCGAGCCGCCGCCGCCCCATCGCCGCACCCTGAGCCTGTCGAAGGGTCGCCCGGCTTCTTCACCCAGGCGTACCTGCGCTTCCGCCGCGACAGCGTGTCGGTGGCCGCGCTGGCCGTCTTTGCGCTGATCGGCCTCACCTCGCTGGCCGCGCCGTTGATCGCCGCGCAGGTCTTGCATACCGACCCGACCCGGCAGGATTTACTGCGCGACTACGAGCCGCCCAGCGCGCAACACTGGGGCGGCACCGACGCCTTCGGGCGCGACGCGCTGACGCGGGTGCTCTACGCCGGGCAGGTCTCGCTTGGCATTGGCCTCGCGGTCGTGCTGGTGCAGTTGACCATCGGCGTCCCGCTCGGCCTGATCGCCGGGTACTATCACGGGCGGGCGGACGACGTGATCAACGCGGTCATCCTCACGCGCGCGGGCATCCCGACGCTCTATTTGCTGATCCTGCTGTCCGCGACCTTTCGGGGGGTGGTCGGCACGCCCTGGGGGCTGGCGCTGGTCTTCGGTCTGCTCAACTGGACGGGGGTGACGCGGCAGGTGCGGGGACTGGTGCTCTCGGTGAAACAGCGCGACTTCATTGACGCCGCGCGCGTCATCGGCGTCAACGACAGGCGCATCATGTTCCAGCACATCCTGCCCAATGTGATGTATATCATCCTGATCATCGCCGGCTTCGACATCATCGGCGCGATGCTGGGCGAAGCCGGGCTCAGTTTTCTGGGGTTGGGCATTCAGGCCCCAACAGCCTCGTGGGGCAACATGCTTAGCGGCTCGCTGGAAAACTTCCAGAACGCGCCATGGCTGGTCTTCCTGCCCGGCCTCTTCATCACCGTGACCGTTCTCTGCATCTTCCTCGTCACCGACGGCTTGCGCGACGCGCTTGACCCGCGCCTCAAAGATTAGCGTCGCCGCATCGGCAACTGGACCCCTCACGCTTGGCGAGCGCAAGCGCCCTTCATAGGTGTGCCGGCCGTTATGGTGCCGGTGGCGAGGCGGCGGCGCACTCCTGAAGGATACGCGCCACCACCGCGCTCACCGTACTGGGGTCATCCACGATATGGTCGAGCGGGAGGATAGCCGCGTCATGCAGAGATTTCCCCGTGAGCATCGTGGCCACCGCAATGACGCTGACGCCCGCCGCGAGCGCGGCTCCGACGCCCGCCACCGAATCTTCGACGGCGATGCAAGCCGTTGGCGCCACCTTCAGCCGAGCCATCACCCACTGGTAGATTTCAGGGTCGGGCTTGGCCTGCCGCACATCTTCCCGCGTGGCGATCACGTCTAGCAGGTCGCGCAGGCCCAGCACGTTCAGGATGCGATAGGCCTGCTCGCGGTGCGACATCGTGGTCAAGCCCGTCTGATACCGGTTGGCATGTGCCCAGCGCAATAAGGCGATGTTGTGCGGGTATTGATAGCGCTGGATCAGAGCCGCATCCTGCAGCATTGCCTCGTAAGCCTGAACGTGCATCTGGGCCAACACCTGCCACTCTTGCGTCACGCCCCATTCCGCCAGACGTGCGCGCGCGGCGGCAGACAGCGCGAAACGCGTGATCAGGGCGGCCGACACCTCCTCGCGCGACCGCCCAACGACAGCCTTGAAGGCGTCGAGCACGTCACGCTCTAACACGCCGGGGCGCAAAGCCATCACGGCGCGCGCGTAAGACAGCGCTTTGAGCTGTTCCGTCTCGACGAGCGTGCCGTCGAGGTCAAAGAGAAAGGTCGTAATGATTTCCGCGGCTCCGCGCGCGATGGCTAAGAGGCGCGCATCGGAATCTGAATTCCGGCTCGGTCCGCAAACTCAATCGCTTCCGTATAGCCCGCGTCGGCGTGGCGGATGACGCCCATGCCGGGGTCGGTGGTCAACACGCGCTCCAGCCGCTTGGCGGCCTCCGGCGTGCCATCGGCGACGATGACCTGACCGGCGTGGACGGAATAGCCGATGCCAACCCCGCCGCCATGGTGAATCGAAACCCAGGTCGCCCCGCCCACGGCGTTAATCAGCGCGTTCAGCAGAGGCCAGTCCGCGATGGCGTCACTGCCGTCTTTCATGTCTTCGGTCTCGCGGCGCGGCGACGCGACGGAGCCCGCGTCGAGGTGATCGCGCCCGATGACAATCGGCGCGGAGACCTCGCCCGCCGCCACCAGATCGTTGAACTTGAGGCCGGCGCGGGCGCGCTCGCCGTAGCCCAGCCAGCAGATGCGCGCGGGCAATCCTTGAAACTTGACGCGCCGCTGGGCCAACCGAATCCAGCGCACCAGCGGTTCGTTATCCGGGAAGAGTTCGAGGACGGCCTCGTCTGTGCGGTAGAGGTCGCGCTCGTCGCCGGAGAGCGCAACCCAGCGGAACGGGCCTTTGCCTTCGCAGAACAGCGGGCGGATGTAGGCCGGCACGAAGCCGGGATAGTCAAACGCATCCTTGACGCCGGCATCGTAGGCGCGCTGACGCAGATTGTTGCCGTAGTCGAAGACCACCGCGCCTTTCTTCTGGAAGGCGAGCATCGCCTCGACGTGTCGCGCCATCGCGGCCAGCGAGCGCGACTGATACGCGGCCGGGTCGGCGGCGCGCAGGGCGCTTGCCTCCGCCAGCGGCATTTCAGGCACATACATCAGCGGGTCGTGCGCGGGGGTCTGGTCGGTGACGACATCCGGCACGACGCCGCGCTGTTCCAGCTCGGTGAAGACGTCGGCGGCGTTGGCGATCAGGGCGATGGAGCGCGGCTCGCCCCGCCGGAGTGATTCTTCCACGCGGGTCATCGCGTCTTCAAGGTTGTCGCAGATTTCGTCTATATAGCCGGTGTCGAGGCGGCGGCGCGCGCGCGCCGGATCAACCTCGACCACCAGGCCGACGCCCTCGTTCATCGTGATGGCTAAGGGTTGGGCGCCGCCCATGCCGCCAAGCCCGGCCGTGAGCACGAACTTGCCGCGCAGGGACCCCCCGAAATGCAGGCGCGCCAGCGAGCCGAGCGTCTCGTAGGTGCCTTGCAGAATACCTTGAGTGCCGATGTAGATCCAGGAACCGGCGGTCATCTGGCCGTACATGATCAGGCCCGCGCGCTCCCAGCGGTCGAAGTTGTCCTGCGTCGCCCAGGCCGGCACGATATTCGAGTTGGCGAGCAGGACGCGCGGCGCGTCGGGGTGGGTGCGGAAGACGCCGACCGGCTTGCCGGATTGGATGAGCAGGGTCTCGTCGTCTGCCAGCGCGCGCAGGGCGCGCACGATGGCCTCGAAGCAATCCCAGTTGCGGGCCGCGCGCCCGCGCCCGCCGTACACGATCAACTCGTCGGGGTTCTCGGCGACTTCGGGATCGAGGTTGTTCATTAACATGCGCAGAGCGGCTTCCTGCAGCCAGCCCTTGCAGGAGAGCGCAGTGCCGCGCGGCGCGCGCACGACTCGTGGTTCAGCCATATCTTGACCCCTTACAATTTGTGATTCTTGATTTTTGATTCTTGATTGCAGGTCGAAATCAAAAATCAGAAATCTAAAATTCTTCCCGCGCACAACTCACTGACTGCCCGTGTCAATGGTCTGGACGTATTGAAGCACGCTGTTCTGGTACTGCGCGACGTCCACCGAATGGCGCCCACTGCCATCGGCGCTGAAGCTGAACGCGCCGGACGCTCCCTTGAACCCTTTCGTCTTCAGCAACTCGGCGCGGAAGCGGTGCTTGTCCGCGCCCGCCCGCGCCACGACGCGCGCCGCCAGATGCACCGCGTCCCAGCGCCAGGCCGATGAGGCATCCGGCTCGGTCTGATACCTCGCCCTCCACGCGCGCGCGTAGTCCGCGTATTCGGGTGTGCGCCCGGGCACGAAGTCCACGACGACGGTGAGGCTTTCGAGGAGGTCGCCGGGAAGTTGGCGGATGGCGGCTTCGGCATAAGCGGGAGAGCCGATCAGGCGCGCCCGCAATCCCAGTTTCTTGATCTGCTGGAGGAGGGCAACGCCATCGGCCGGGCGGCTGGTATAGAGGCAGAGCACGTCGGCGCCGGTGGCCTTGATCAAGCGGAGCGGCGCCGAAAAATCCCGCGCACCGGCCGCATAGCGCTGGCGCGCGATGAGCGAGAGGCCCTTGCTTTTCAGGGCCGCCTCGATGAGGTCGGCTCCGCCGATGCCCACACTGCTGCTGTCGTGGAGCACGGCGATCCGACTGCCCTTCAGGTCGTTCAACGCCCACGCCGCCATCGCGCGCGCCGGCACACCGTCGTCGGGTCGGAGGCGGAAAAGCCACGGATTGCCCACGCGGGTCAGCGTCGCATTGGCGCCGGCCATCAGCGTCGGAATCTCGACATCGGCGATGCGCTCGGAGATAGACTGCACCCGCGCGCTGTCCGCCGGGCCGATCAGCGCAATCGCGTTGTCTGCACTGGCGGCCAGCTCGAGCGCTTGCAGAGCGCCGGCATTGCTGGACGCCGAATCCCGGACGGTCAGGCGAATGGGTTGGGCGTTGACGCCGCCCTGGGCGTTGATATGGTCGGCGGCCAACGCGGTCGCTTGTTGAGCCATCGCGCCGTCCAGCGCATCCGTGTCGGAGAGATCGGCCAGCAAGGTCAAGTTGATGGGGCCATCGAGCGTCGCCGCGCTGGGCGGAATCGCATCCAGCGTTGAGCTAGGGGGCGCCTCTGGGGTGGGGGTGGCGGTTGTGCCGAACTGACAGCCGACCAATAGGGCCAGCCAGCCCAACGTCATCGCCAGCCGCAAAGCCGCGCGCACTCCGGTACGACCCGGTGGGTCGCTCGATGTCATGTCTTTTCTTTAACCCGCTGTCGTAAGGTCTATCGGGTGTTATTATAACCGCAGCGAGAGCGCACCAGAAACGGGGGAGCACAGCATCATTTCACAAAACAAAAATCGCGCGTGGTGCGCTTTGGACACACGACGCCCGATTTGCTTGGCTGGCTGATGCCATCCGATCACGTACAGACCGCCGCCGTGAGGGTTAGCCCACTGCGCGGCTTCTTTTATGAGTTCAACTACGCCTTGTTTTCAAGCCCTCTTTGGGTCGCTGGGTTCATCGGCATTATATCGTACCGGCTTGGGCGCTATTGCCTACGGGCCAGACACGACCTCATTGACCATTTCGTCCGTGATGAGCCGTCGCCGGAAAATCCAGATGAGCGCGTCGGTATTGGTAAAGCCTTCAATGCCAATAATCGCCAACATGCCGCTGGTCTTGGTGGAAGCGACGACATTGACTAATTCCCAGCCGGACAAGCCAAGCTGGTTAATAGCGCCGAGGTCAACGGCGGTCAGTTTCTGCGGGACAACCTTGTACTCCCATTTATCGAGATGGGCGCGTGCCCATTGTTCTTTGGCGTGTGCAAAACGCTCCTGTTTTGTGGCGTCTGGGCCAGTAAAACCAGCCTTGACCTCTGCCGGATGCGCGAGTGCCCACTGAAAATCAATCTTGCAGTTAGCGCAGCGCGCGTCGTTCTCGAAATTGTTTTGACCACACTTGGGGCAAGCGATAAGTTTTGGCATATTCCCTCCTCTACCGCGGCTGACTATCGTCGTCTTCAAGTATCTCCCGCACCGCGCCAGCCGATCAGTAGCAACGAAACCGCACCGATACCCAACCCCCAAACCTTCATGGGGTGGAACCTGTGATTACTACCTCATGTTACGGGCGTCTTTGCGAGGAGCGCCTTTGGCGACGAAGCAATCTCCTTCACGCGACGGGGAGATTGCTTCGCAAACGACGCTCGCAATGACAGCTTTGCGTAAGGTGAGTTGCTACATAACAATGTTCGCAATTGACTTGGCTTGTTCCAATAAGCCATTGCCGTCATAGGCCGAGGATTTCCCACCGCTCTAAGTATTTCCGTTTGTCGTCGTGAAACTTCCTAATCGAAGAATATTCATGTGGCTGGCCATTCTTGCCAGGCGAGTTACGCCATTTCCGGTACTCGCGCCTAACAGTGCGAGCGACAACTTTACTTGGAACGATGTAATACTCTGGCCGTTTGTCCCTTTGTTTCAGATTAACGAATACATAGAAAAGATGGCTCATCCCTAAACTACTTGCAACGAACTAAGGCGGCGATGAACTTGGGTGTGATGCGTTTCAGGTTGACACTGTGTTCACACATCGCAATGTAACCCGACAGATGATCCTTATGCACGCCACGAAAGGGGCGCAGA
>JACQEC010000291.1 GCA_016200765.1 Chloroflexota bacterium
CGCCACTCGTCACCCGACACCCGTCACGCATCTGCCAGCGCGACGACGAGCGCAATCGCGTTGTCGCGCGAGTGCGACAGGCTGACGGTGATGGTTGTCCAACCCAGCCGCTCGGCTTGCGCCGCGGCCACGCCGTACAGTCTTAGCGCCGGCGGGCCGGATGCGCCGGTAACCACCTCGACCTCCGGCCATTGCACCGTGGCTCCCCAGCCGATGCCGGTGCCGAGCGCCTTGGCCGCCGCTTCCTTCGCGGCAAAGCGCACCGCCAATTTCTCGACACTGCCCTTGCAATACTCGATTTCGGCGGGCGTGTAGACGCGCGCGGTAAAGCGATCGCCCCACTTGCCGAGGCTGTCGGCGATGCGCGCCGTCTCGATCAGGTCAACGCCGCTATAAATCCTCATGGCCCCGCCACGGCCAGCGCGTAGTTCTCGGTGCTCAGATATTTCTGCGCGGCGGCCTGCACTTGCTCCGGCGTAATCGCGCGCACCAGCCCCGGCAGGCGTTGCAGGTAATCAAGCCCCAGGCCGTAAAACTCCATGTCAAGCATTACGCCCGCGAGGCCGTCGTTGGATTCGAGGCGCAGGGGCTGACTGCCGGTCACGTAGTCTTTGGCGTCGTCCAATTCGCTCGCGGCGACCGGCTCGGTCTTCAGGCGCTTCATCTCGAATAGCATCGCCTCCAGCGCCTTCTCGATGTTCTGCGGGTTCACGCCCGCGTAGGCCGTCCACGCGCCCGGCCCCGGCGCGGATTCGAGTTGCGTGCGCGCGTAGTAAGCCAGCCCCAGCCGGTCGCGCACGTTGTCGCCCATGCGCCCCATCATGCCGAACTCGCCGATGACCACGTCGGCCATCTCGGCGGCGAGAAAGTCGGGGTGCGTGCGCGGCAAAGCCGGAGCGCCCAGCACGATGTCGGACTGCACCTTGGCCTTCATCTTCACGCGCGCGCGCTGTATCTTCTTCAGCGGCTTCGCCGGTGGGATGACAAAGGCCGGGGGCGCGCCGGCCACCCGCCACGCGCCGAGCGCCTTTTTGATACTCGCCACCGCGCTGGCGGCCTTCACGTCACCCACTACCGCGACCTGCATCCCTTCCGGGCGGTAGTAACGCTGATAGAACCCCAGCAAGTCTTTGCGGCGGATGGCGGTGATGCTTTCAAGGGTGCCGAGGCTGTCGCGGCCATACGGGTGGTTGGGGAACGCCAGCCGGCGGAAAGCCAGATGCGCCATCGCCTGCGTGCTGTCCTCGCGCTCGCGGATGCTCGTCAGGATTTCGCCGCGCACCTTCTCAATCTCGCCGCGCGGGAAGGTCGGGTGCAGGAGGATGTCGCTCAAGATGTCGAGCAATAACTTCAAATCTTCGCTCAGCCCCTTGGCATAGAACCCGGCCAGATGCACGCCCGCGCCCAGCCCCACCGACGCGCCCACGTCTTCCGTCGCGATGGCGATGTCCTGAAACGAGCGCGAGGTGGTGCCGCGCTCTACCGTGTCGGCGGTGAAAGCGGCGAGGCCGGGCTGATTCGGCGGGTCGAACAGCGATCCGGCGCGCAGGTGCCCGCGCACCACCACGCTGGGGCTGGCGTGATTCTCGTACACCAACACGGTGATACCGTTTGCCAGTTGTACCCGCGTGATGTTGTCCGGGCTGGGAATCGCGGTCATGAACACTCCTTTGACGTTGTGCGTTGGCGCGTTATGCGTTTATGCGTTTTGACGGCCTCCCGAACTGCATCAACGCGGAACGCGCTCACGCGCCAACGCGCAACGTCATGTTGGTTGAAACCATCCCACCGTCCGGTTGCTTTTCTTGAAAACCGCCTGCGCCGCGCGCTGGACGTCCTTCGGCGAAACCTCGGCGAGTCGCTCGGTGAACAGCGCGAGGTCGCGGTATGAGTGAAGGCATTCCAACTCGCCGATCAGATAGCCGGTCGAGGTGACGCGCTCGGTGATGTAGGCGAACTGCGCGCGCGTCTGCTTGACGGCTTTGGCGAGCTCCTTCGCCGTGGGCGGCTTGTCGGCGATGCGCTCCAGTTCGGCGAAGATGGCCTCTTCCACCTTGCGGAGCGTGCGCCCCGCGCGCACGGTGGCGCTGACCTCGAACAGGCCGGGGTCGCGGTTGAGCGCGTAACTGCTCGACACGTCGGCGGCCAGTTCGGTCTCGACGAGCGCGCGGTAGAGGCGCGCGCTCTTGAACAGCGCCACGCCGCCGCCGAAGCCCATGCTCTTGCCGCCGGAGAGGATCGCGTCGAGCGCGATCAGCGCGGCGGTTCGGTCTGATTCACCTGACGCCATCGCCGGCGTGTGATAGACGGCGCGGAAGTAGGCGGTCGTGCCGGGCTTCTCAAGCAGAACGCGCCGTTCGCTCTCCTGCGGCGGCTCCACCGAGCGCACCGGCGGCAGGGGCGCGCCAACCTGATACTCGCCAAACGCCTGCTCTACCTGTTTCAGCATCGTGCTCGTCTCGAAATCGCCCACCGCGACAAAAACGGCGTTGTTGGGTGTGTAGTGGCGCTGGTAGTGGCGATAGAGGTCGTCGCGGGTGATCGCCTGCAGGTCGCACTTCCAGCCGATCACGCCGTGTTGGTACGGGTGGACGTGGAAGGCGCTGGCCAGCATGTCTTCGAACAACTGATAAGCGGGATCATTCTCGTGACCCTCGCGCTCGGCGATAATCACGGTGCGCTCCGACTCGACCTCGGCGGGGTCAAAGAGCGCGTGCCCCATCAGGTCGGCCAGCACGCCCAGCGCCAGCGCGGCGCGGTCGCTGGGCAGGGTGAACACGAAGGTCGTGTAATCGAGGTCGGTCAGGCCGTTGTTGAACCCGCCGTTCTTGGAGGTCAGCACGTCAATCACGCCCTTGCCATAGGTCGGCGTGCCCTTGAACAGCATGTGCTCGACCCAATGGCTGATGCCGGTGAAGCCGGGAACCTCGTTGCGATCCCTCGACAGGCTCCGGATGCACGCTCAAGATAGACGTGATATCGTCCATCGGGTAGCCGCGGCCGGTGCCCAGATAGATGAACCCCAATTCGTCCATCTTCTCTGGGTCGTAGATGTTGCGCCCGTCAACCAGCACCGGCTTCTTCATCGAGCGCTTCAGCCGTTCCAGATCAAGCTGTTTGAACTCATTCCATTCTGTCACGACAATCACCGCGTCGCACCGCTCGGCCAGTTCATACGGGTCCTCGCATAACAACATCTCTGGCATCGCTTTCGCCGCCACCGCCATCGAGACCGGGTCGTAGCCCTTCACCCGCGCGCCTTCAGCCTGCAGCATCTGCGCGATGTCCACCGAGGCCGCTTCGCGCATGTCGTCCGTGTTGGGCTTGAAGGCCAGCCCCAGCAAGCCGATGGATTTGCCGCGCAAGTCGCCCAGCACATCCTTTAACTTCCGGATGATTTGCCACCGCTGGTCCTGATTGATCTCCATCACCGCGCGCAATAACTGCGGGTGACAGCCGGCGGCGGCGGCCATGTGCTCTAGCGCCTTCACGTCCTTGGGAAAACAGGAGCCGCCGTAGCCCAGCCCCGCGTCCAGCATCGCGCGGCCAATGCGCTTGTCCAGCCCCATGCCCTCGGCCACCTCCTTGACATCCGCGCCCAGCTTCTCGCAGATGGCGGCGATCTCGTTGATGAAGGAAATCTTCGTCGCCAGAAATGCGTTGGACGCATACTTGATCAGTTCGGCGGTGCGCAGGTCGGTGATCATAATGCGCGCGCGCAGGGGCAGGTAGAGTTGCGCGACCCGTTGCGCCGCCTCCGGGTCGCGCGAGCCGAACACGACGCGGTCGGGGTTGAGAAAGTCGGCGATGGCCGATCCTTCGCGCAGGAATTCGGGGTTGGAGACGACCGAAACGGTCGCGCCGTTCCGTTTGTGCTGGGCGATGATGTCGGCCACGAGGTCGCCCGCGCCCACCGGCACCGTGGACTTGTTGATGATGATCAGCGGGTGGGTGAGATGCCTGGCAATGCTCGCGGCGGCGCTCTGCAGGTAGCGCAAGTCCGCGCCGCCGTCCGCGCGGCTGGGCGTGTTCACGGCGATAAAGACGAACTCGGCGTCGGCCAGCGCCTCGGCGTAGTCGGTGGTGAAGGTCAGGCGGTCAAACTTGACGTTGCGGCGCACCAACTCTTCCAGCCCCGGCTCGTAAATGGGCATTTGCCCGGCGCGCAGGCTCTGGATGCGCGGCTCATCTATATCCAGCAGTGTGACGCGGTTGCCGAGGTCGGCAAAGCACGCGCCGGTTGTCAGGCCGACATAGCCCGCGCCAATGACGCACAGATTCCTCATCGTTTCGTTCCTTTCAACTCCGTACAGGCTGATGGCCGATGGCTGATGGCTGATGACTGATGGCTGATGGCTGATGGCTGATAGCCGATGGCTGATGGCCGATGGCTGATGGCGGTTTGCTATCGGCTATCTGCTATTCGCTATCTGCTATCGGCCATCGGCTATGATCATTCCGGCGGCGCGCCGACCGATCTCCACCGCATAGTTCGTGCCGCGATCCCACGGATAGACCTGACTCATGCTGGCGAAGTAGAGGCCCTTGATCGGCGCGCGGATGTCCGGGATGGATCGCGAGTGGTTGACTGGCGGTATGGGCTGGGCATACGGCTCGCGGAACAGCCACATCTGCTTGACCCACGAGCGCTCAAACTTCGGGTTGAAGCGCGGCAGGGCCGGCAGGAAGCGCTCGAACAACGCCTCCGGCGACAGGCTGAAATACTCATGATCCGGTTTCAGATAGTCGCCGCAATACACCAGATGGTCGCCGCCGAAATGCTCCGGCGAGACAAAATTCGTGTGCTCGCACAGGGCGAGAAACGGGAAGCCCGCCTCTTTCGGCAGGTTGTGCCAGTAGTAGCCCTGCTCGCTCAACGGCCTGTCCAGCGCAAGGATCATCACCACCGCGCCCAGCGATTTGAGCGCGGTCAGTTGCGCCAGATACGACGCAGGCAGGGCGGGCGTCAAGCGCGCCAGCAGTCGGGGCGAGGTCGTGACCAGACAGGCGTCGAACGCGGCCGGGCCGTCGGGCAAGGTCAGCGTGACCTTGTCGTCGCCGGGCGCAATGGCGCGCGCGGGCGTGTTCAGTTCCACACGCGCCCCGCGCTTCCGCACCGCGGCGACTAGCGCGTCGAAGAACGCCTGAAAGCCGCCCGTGAACGTGCCCAGCCGCGTCGTGCGCGCGTGGATGCGCGCCCACAGCCACGCCATGTTCACATCCTTGTAATCGTCGCCGAACTTGCCGACCAGCAGGGGCTTCCACAACGTCTCATAGACGTGCCGCCCCATCCAGCGCGTCATCCACGCCTCGGCCGTGACCTTTTCCAACCCCATCCAGCGCGAACTGAACTTGAGGTACGCGCCGGCCAGCGCGAAGCGCGCGGCGTTGACCGGCGAGAAGTGCGTCAGCACGAAGCGGGGCATGTTAGAGAACATCGAATCAAAGGGATAGAACTTGCCCTGAAAGTAGATCACGGTGGTGGGGCGCGGGAACAGCACCTTGTCGCGCGCGCCGATTTCATCCATCAGGCCGAGCACCGCCTGATCGGTCTGAAACCAGTGATGGTAGAAGCGTTCGAGCGACCAGTCCCAGTGCGGCTCCTTGAAACCTGAAGCCAGCCCGCCCGCGTTTGGCCCGGCCTCAAATACCGTGACGGCGTGACCGGCGCCGGCCAGATCGTAGGCCGCGGCCAGCCCTGCCGCGCCCGCCCCGATAATCGCGATGCGGCGGGGCGCCCCGAGCTTATCACCTTGAGCCTGTCGAAGGGTGTCGAAGGGCGCGGAGGCCGTCATGGCACTGCTCCGGCCTCGGCGGTGTCGGCGGCGCGGTTGACATCGCTCCAGCGGATGCTCTCGCGCGCCATGAAGAACAGGCCGAGCAGGGTAATCGGGAACCAGAGGGCGGCGTGCAGGATCAGTGTGTAGCCGGTTGCCAACGACCGGTCCACACGGAAGGCGGTCAAGACGGCAATGCCGGTGGCGTCAAACGTGCCGACATAGCCCGGCGACGAGGGAATGGTTGTCGCCAGATTGCCGACACCGTTCATCAGCATCAGCGCATAGAAGGAAACTTCAAAGGGAAAGGCGTGCATGACGAACCAGTATTTCACGGTCTCCAACAGCCAGATCACCAGCGAGGTGGCAAAAATCATCAGCACATCGCGCTCGCGGCGCAGGGCGGACAGCCCGCCCATGAAGCGGTCGGCCAGCCCGTGCACGCGCCCTTGAAACTCGATCGGAATGGTCTTCTCGATCAACCAGCGGTAGAGCGCCTGCGCGCGCGCGGGGCGGGCTGCCAGCGCGAAAAAGACGACCAGCGCGCCCAAGAAAACGACACTGCCGAGGACGACAATCTGTCTCAGCCAATCGGGCAGGACTTCGAGGCGCGGCAAGGAGACGAAGACGAACAACAGCATCACCACGCCGTCAAACAGCCGCTCAATGACCACCGTCGCCAGCGAGGCCGACATCGAAACGCCGGCGCGCTTCTTCAAGACGTACGCGCGCAGGACCTCGCCCGCGCGGGCCGGGTAGATGTTGTTGCCCATGTAGCCGATAGTCACGATGGGAAAGAGCGTGCGCAAGGGCACGGGCTGGATGGAGCGCAGCATGTAGTGCCAGCGCCAGGTGCGGGCGACGACGGCGAGGAAGTAGGTGAGGATGCCGGGGATGATCCAGATGTAGTTGGCGTGGGTCAGCGTGTCCCATACATCGGAGAGGCTCTGCCCCTGCAACGCCGCCCACAGAAAAACCGCGCTGACCACCAAGCCCAGCACTGTTCGCAAGCGAGACATCATCCGCGCTCTTTATGATAAATTACGGGTGGCGCATCCCCGAAGGCGTGCCGGCCACCCGTAAGCCCCATTATACATCGGCCACCGACAAACAGAAAAATGGCCGCGCGGCATCGGTTATAGCGCAGAATCGTCGGAGGCGTGAGGAGGATGGGCGTGAAGGTGTAACGCAAAGCACCGCAGGCGGTTACGCAGGCGGTTAGAAACCGCCTGCTATGAATAGAAAACCCGCTGAAGCGGGTTGAGACCGGTTCGCTCACTGCGATGCGTCACGGGCAACCGGTTATCACCCAGAAGGGTCGGAGACGTGAGAGCGCGCGCGTAGGGGCGAAGCAGCGCGTCCGGTAGCGGTCTTGCTACGAGGTCACGTCCACGCGCGGCTTCGCCCGTGCTAGACGCAGCCACAGCCAGCCATCCGGTCGCCCAACAGCGTAAGGCATGGCTGCGTCTCTGTCCCGACGAATCTGCGCTATACCCTCGCGCCCCACGCCCCAATTAGCGCCTGCGGGCTTTTGTGTTAAATTATACGGAAAGCGCTTATCGCTTTAGATTCGCAATCCAAAATCATCAATCTGGAATTCCCCACAATGCCCAAAGACGAACTGGTTAGACTCATCACAGAAGCGATCCAAAAAGCCCAACAGCAGGGCGCCCTGCCGGCGTTCCCGCTACCCGCCGTCGAGGTCGAGCACCCGCGCGAGGCCGCGCGCGGCGATTACGCCACCTCGGTCGCGATGAAGCTGGCGCGCGAGGCCAAGGCCGCGCCGCTCAAGATCGCGCAGGCGATCAGCGCGCAGTTGCCCGCCAACGACCTGATTGGCGCGGTGGAGATTGCGCCGCCGGGCTTTATCAACGTGCGCTTGAGCGACGCTTATCTCGCCCGGCAGGTGGATGAAATCCTCAAGGCGGGGCAGACTTTCGGCCATGTGGATATCGGGCGCGGGCAGAGGGCGCAGGTCGAATTCGTCAGCGCCAACCCCACCGGCCCCCTGCACATAGGCTCCGCGCGCAACGCGGCCATCGGCGATGTGCTCGCCTCGGTCCTGTCAGCGGCCAACTATCGGGTCGAGCGCGAGTATTACGTCAACGACTCCGGCTCGCAGGTGCGCAAGTTCGGTGAGAGCGTTTACGCGCGCTATCAGCAGTTGCTGGGGCACACGGTGACGTTTCCGGCGGATGGCTATCAGGGCCAGTACATTGCCGACATCGCTCAAGAGATCATCGCCGCCGAGGGCGAGCGCTTTCTGTCCATGCCGGCCGCCGACGCCATGCGCGCCC
>JACQEC010000296.1 GCA_016200765.1 Chloroflexota bacterium
AAGTCCTGCACCAGTTCACACAAAACGGTTAAGGTGCGGTAAACTATGCTGGACATCAGGCGCTCCTCACTAAGTTAGGTTCGGCAACCCAACTTTACAGGCAGTCGCCTGATGTCCCTAATTTTTAGCGGAAACTAGAGGATAATAATATCTGCTCCTTCTGGAACAGTAGGTTGTCGCGGCCCTGTTGGTGCCTCGATCTGCCAGTTACTCGGGTACTGTATCGAAAAGCCAAAATCAGGATCACGATAAGTTGACCATGTAGAACTTGGGGTCACGACGATGAGTTGAGGCATAGTTGGAGCAACGAACGGGGTAGGAATTAGAGTAGCTGTTGCTCTCGGATCGGGCGTATTGGTCGGTACCCCCGTTCCTCGACCCGGATCCAAAGGTGGAAGGAGCGGCTGAGGGACAATGGTTGGAGGTGGAAACAGCGTTCGTGTTGGCTTGAACGTGGGTGGCGGCGGGTATGGCACCGGCAATGAAGGGACGGCTGTGGCGGCGGTCGCCTCCGGGCGTGCCGGTGCCGCACAGTTTGCCACGAGCAATAGCGAGGCAATCAGTGCGCCGAGCGTGAGCAAATAGCGCTTCATAAGCCCCTCTTGTGATCCGGTTCGCCATCAGGCGGCTGGTTGGCTAATAGCGTCATATATTGAACGTCAATTCCAAATGGATAGTTCCCATGAGGATGGGGCGCAGTTGCCACTCAACACCAGAAGTCACCTCAAAACTGGAAACGGGCAAGGCACAGCGCTTGGGCGCACCGTGCCTTGCTCGTCTAAGGGGGGAAAGACGGCCGGGGAAAGAAAAAGGAAACTGGGAGTTTGCCGGTGTGAGATGTGGGCGTCGCTGTCTACCTGCGCCCTCCCAGCCTGCCCTCCATTGTGACAGGTATTCTCGGTTTGTCAATGGGGGTTTGCCCCCATTTTTGGCGGTGGGAGGTACCCATTTTTCCTGGCGGGGATGACGTAGATAGAAGGTGCCGATGATTTCATCGGCTGTGTTATGGATAGGGTCGCTGTGTCGGTGTTGCAGTGGGAATAGGAATTGGTGCTGATGTAGCAGTGGGCACAACCTCCGTCAGTGAACCGACAAATCGCCGCGCGGGTACATCGAAGTAGAAGGTTGTGCCGTTCTCCGACTGAAGAATTAATCTTTCACCTCGTGCGTCAACAACACGCACTGGCCCTACTTTGATTGGTGTCGGGTAATTTCCCTCTCCCCATACAATGACCATGCCCTGCGAAGCCGGTTGTGATGAAACACCTGGATTATCAGGTAATGCGCCCGCGTAGACCCTAATGTTTTTGCCGCTAACTATTTCGTACCACATATTCGTCATGACGAAGCATGTTCCACAAAAAGGTGGTGGCCCATCTTCAACGATTGCTCCTGATCCTGCTGGCTTCTGTGGAATAGAGGCATATGGTGTCTTTCCAGGTTCCAACGTAGGCATCGGCTTTGTCGCACCTGGAAGTGGAGTTGAGTTCAGTGCTCTTAGGCGCGCCTCAAAATCCCTTTGTAGCGGCGCTTGTTTCTCAGGTGGAAGACGTCTGTAAAACTCTCTTTCCTCTGGTGAAATTAAGGGGTGGTCGTACCACGCCGTAGCGGAAGGGCCAGGCGTTGTCGTGGGTATAGGCCCTGCGCCGATTGATCGCATGTTGTTCTGCCCGAGCCATGTAAAAACGAGAATGCCCGACGCAAGCGCGACTAAGGATCCTACAATGAATAAAATCCTGTTCTGAACTTTATGGGGTTTCATTTCATTATCCTCACCGCAAGTTCTGCCAGGTGATGTCGGTTGACCAGCCCAACCCTTGGACTGTGATGTTGCTAGAGTTGAGTGCGTTGTAAAGTTGCAACCAGCCTGCACTGGGAGCGTTATTGATGCCAGTGCAGGGATCTTGTTTATCCTGGCATGCCTGCCACTGAGTGAAAGCTCCAGCGAAACTCATGACAGCACCATGATTGTTATAAGCATAAACGCTCATACTCAGCCATTGGCTGGCATTCACGCCAAGCGTATTGTAAATCTCAGGCAAAGGTACAGTTGGCGTGGCCCCATAGGAGACATACCAGACGTTCTCTAGTGTCCATGAATTAGCGGGCGACCATTGTGGGTTTTGGTCATACGGACAACTGTCACAACTACCGAAGTCGTAGAGTAACAGTGAAGTGGCGGAAGCGTAGCCATTGATCCAGTTGCTTGTGTTGGTACTGGTATTCCATGGTAGTTCGATGTCCATCGCACCTGCTGCAGATTCTTTCGACGAGTAATCGATGCCCACAGGAATCCAATTGGCGATATTGTTTACCATCTGTGCCCACGCTTGACCATGAGCATAAGTCGTTTCGCCCCTGAAGTTGTTCAATCCAATCGCCAGTACAATGTGTGCTGAAGGGGATGCCAAAGAACAGTTCCAATATCCATTGAGAAAACTTTTTACGGCAGTCTCAATCTGCGTCGTAGAGGAGAATCCAAGTGAGTCGAAGAGCAGCGTGCCGTAGCTCGAAGTCGAGATGTCGTACCAGGGTTGACCGAAATCAAGGACGACCACGCCGCTCTGTCCTGCACTGCCCTGATTACATCCTTGTGTGTACAGGAGGGACGTGTCTGTTGTTGTCATGTAGCGACTCGTCGTCGCAGGTGGTGTCCAAGGAGTGGTAGACAGTGAGAGCAAGTAAACCGAATAAGGCAACAAAGCGTTTCGACGGCTCGGCGGGCGTGGGGTTGGCGTCTTGTTAGGGAGTGGATAAGCGAGGAGCGTAGCCGAGGAAAAACTGACACGCGACTGCGTTTCCAGTACAGCAAGCATTCCCAAGGTCAGAATGGTTGCTACAAACATGCTCAACAGTAGCTTGACGAGGGAGCGGTGCCGAAGCACTTGTGCCTCCTTGTAATGGCTCGTTGCTGTCACGCATATCAACTGACGAATGGCTTAACTCGTCCTATCTTCTGTGTCGCGTCTGTACTATACATGTGGGCGTCGCTGTCTACCTGCGCCCTCCCAGCCTGCCCTCCATTGTGACAGGTATTCTCGGTTTGTCAATGGGGGTTTGCCCCCATTTTTGCCAGCGCGGTAGCGTCTCCTTGACGACGCCCAGCCAGTTGCCGCCCATCATCGCCTCGACGTCCTCCGGCTTGTAGCCTGTGTCCTTCAGCACCGGCGCGAGGTTGCCGAAGTCGGCGACCGAGTCGAGTTCGGCGGGGGTGGATGCCGCTTCGTCTTGCCATCTTTCGGGTCCACACATAGTGCTCTAGGTGAGTTCTAACGTCAAATTGGCAACAAAAAAGGCCGCTAGGGTTTAAAAACCCAGCGACCCGCAATACCCTGTTTTGTGCGAGCTTTATGTGATCTCGCTAATCACTCCCAACGCTACCGGATCTTGACTGGCTGCCAGGCGGGTTCGGTGCCTCTAACCAATAGACGAGGCGCATAGGAAGTGGTATCGAATAAGTAAATATTGCGGGTCTCTCCCTGACCCGCTGCAAAGACAACCCATCGCTGGTCAGCTGACCATGAAGGCACACCTATGCCCGTGCGCAGCGTTGGCGGCAGCATCTGAGACAGGGCTGCGGAATCGCAGTTTAAGGGCACATCGCGTGTCGTTTCGGGGACGCTTGTGGGCGCATCCACCGCTACTTGCCAGAGCTGGCTCTGGTCGGACTGCCACTTCCGTTCCAGAAAAACGAGATGGGTGGGCGAGAGCCAGCACCAGGGCCAGTAGAATGACTCGCGCGTCCCACGTACCAGTATTGTCTCGCGGCCCGTGTTTGTGTCGAGCAGCACCAGACTGGCCGACTTGCCGCTTTCGACAGCTATCGGCGGATCTACGGATTCATCTCGTCCGAGTGCGAGGTACGCGCCATCGGGAGACCAGGCATAACCGAAGGAGTAAACGACCTCGCGCTGCACCTGAGTACCGTTCGGATCGAGCAGGACTAGGCTTTGACCCGTAGCACAGCAGCCGCGATGACCGACCAGATAACGCCCGTCGGGCGACCACGGCGCACTGCTTAGGAGAGGATCGCGCAACGCTGTGGCAGTGCGCCGCGCACGCGTGTCGAGTGTCAGGAGCACGATCTCACGCTCGTGGCGTGCGCCGGTTTCGTGGACATAAGCAATTAGCGCGCCATCTGGCGACCAATTGAACCCTAGGACGCGCTCACCTTCCGTCAGCCGCTGCGCCAGCTGTCCTGGCAGCTCCACCAGCCACAGATTGCCGTCCTCGCCGATAAAGGCTATCTGCCCAACCGGCTCGCTCACGGCGGGCACAGTGGTCGGCGTGGCGGGCTGCGCCGACGGGGTCGGGCTGAGGGCGGGCGTTGGGGCAACTGAAGACGGGTTGGCCGCACACCCACTCACGCCTACGAGGATGATCAGGCCCGTCCAAACAGTCAACAGCTGGGCTAGGTCGAGAGGCGAAATAACTCTGCGCATGTTTTCGTTGAGTAAACCGCAAGAACACTGTTACAGGCTTGAGCGTGGGCCTTCGGCCTTCCACTCGAAACAGTGTTCCTGCAGCGATTCGCTAATGTTCTGCTCTCGTTAGCGTACTTATGGGCAGAACCTTAATCTCCCTACCGCCTACTGTATATTGCAATTGTGCCTTTACTGTAACCGCTATTGGTATAGCTGGTAAGATTCTTGGCCTGTCCATCCCACGGATCGATGATGCCGTATTGGGAATCCTGCGTCCCGTCCCCGATGAGGGACTTGATCACCACCCAATGCGTATTACCCCCGTTAGCGAGCTCCAGTATGGCTGGCCAGCCATTGTCTAATGACCAAGCCAATGTGCTATAGTCGAAAGCGTATGAATTGTACCAGGTCGCTTTGCTTTCGCTGCAATTATTAGCTCCACTAGCCCAGTACCACGGGCAGGCCGAATTCCCCATACAGGTATTCAACTGGCCTGGGTCCTTGCTCTGTGCACCATAGTACTTAAAGACCATCGCCGCAGAGGTCAGGACGCAACCCGCACTACCAATGCTCAAGCTGCAGGTCTGCATTGTATTGTTCTTCCATCGGCTGTCGTTTTGGCTGAAGGCGTACACGCCAAGGTTGATGTTGTAATACGCGTCCGGCAATGGCAGCAGTGCATTGGCAGGTCGTGGAGCAAGCGGACCCCGTTGTGCCAGTTGAATGGGTACACCAGGCGCGATTGTCGAGCCTCGGAATATGGGAGTAGGGCCGAGGTTCGGTACACCTGGAGTCCCAGTCGGGACGTCTGGACTGTTTGCCGCAATTGCGACAGATGTTCCTAGCACCAGTAGTAGGCTGATCGCTAGTAACGCTCGCGTGAGCCCTGTCGGCATGGCGAGAGACCGGATCTGATTCATTGAGTGCCTCCTTTGACCAGGGATCTATATAGTGAGTGTAATGACCCCCAAAAACTGGACACAAAATTGACCTTTGAAAATGAACAACTCAGTCAGCGGTTGGTTGAGAGATTCACCTCCTCTTCGCGGATGGTGTGTATCAGACATGCCCGAATTCATCCTAGTGCGAAGTTTTGTGGCCTTCAACCTCTTTGCACTACACCCTATCACGAATCCGCTGTTTTGTCTATGGGGGTTTGCCCCCATTTTTGGCGGTGGGGCATACCCAATTTTACTAGCGAGGCAACGTCTCCTTGACGACGCGCAGCCAGTTGCCGCCCATGATCGCCTCGACATCCTCCGGCTTGTAGCCCGCGTCCTTCAGCGCCGGCGCGAGCTTGCCGAAGTCGGCGACCGAGTCGAGTTCGGCGGGGGTGGACGCCGCGCCGAAGCCGCCATCAAAGTCGGAGCCGATGCCGGCATGGCGCGCGTTGCCGGCGATCTGGCAGACGCGGTCTATGTGCCGCAGGACGTCGTCTTTGAGCGTGACGGCGTGCTTGCCCTTTTCAGGCGTCCAGTCTGCGCGCAGGAAGCGGTTGTACAGCACACAGCCAATGACCGCGTCGCGCTCGACCAGCGCGCGGATCATGTCGTCGGTCAGGTGGCGGTCGGTCGGCACGTACTCGCGGCAGTTGGAGTGCGAGGCGATGACGCGCCCTTGAAAGATGTCCATCCCTTGCCAGAACGATTCTTCGGCCAGATGGCTGACATCCCAGACCATGCCGATTTCGCTCATCAGTTTGAGCAGTTTTTTGCCGTCGTCGCTAAGCGGGCCGGGAGCGCGTGTGCCGCCCGCGTAGCGTGTCTGCCCCCACGAGAGGCCGACGATGCGCACGCCGTCGTCGAACCAGCGCTTCACGTCGTCCGGCTTCACGATGGGGTCTGCGCCTTCCATCAACGGCACGAGGCCGACCCCGAGCTTGTCGAGGGGGGCGGCGGTGCCAGATGACGACCAGCGCATCAGGTGTGCCTCCAGGTCGCGGCCCGTGCTGATGAGCGTCAGGCGCGGGTCTTCGTCGGCGACGCGGCGGTAGTAGTCCAGTTGCGCGCGCGCCTGCGCCTCGGCTTGCTGGGGGGTTGCGTAGCCGCTGGCGTTGTCGCCGCCAAACTGCGAGCGCGCGGGCGAGGCGTACAGCGTGCCAAAGACGACGGCGACACTGCCCTCAAGCAGATCAGGCAGGCCGACGGTGGCCTGCCCTTCGCGCCCGCGCGCGCTGTCGCCGGGGTCGTTCTTTCGCTTGTCGGCGACGCTCATACGGAAATCGCGCCCGCCGACGAGCGCACTGTAGGCGATGTCTTCGTGTGCGTCAACGATTAACAAGGGGGTCTCCTATTCACCAAGGTGATGGTTGCCGTGTCTCTGGACAAGCGGCGCGGACGTTAGCGCTCTGCGCGTTCATGCGTTTTGATGGGCTCACGAACTGCACGCACCCCGAAGCGGGCTGTGCCCGCCCGCCAAAGGCGGTTCGGGGCATACGCGGAACGCGCAACGCGCTGACGTCTTATGATTCGTAGGGAATGTTGCTGTATTGCATCAGCTTATCGAGGCGGTGCTCGGCTTTGATGCGCCGAAACGTGCCGGACTTGGAGCGCATCACCAGCGAATCGGTCGAGACGTGGTCGCCGAGATAGCGCACGCCTTCAAGCAGTTCGCCATCGGTGACGCCGGTGATGGCGAAGAACACGTTGTCGCCCTTCACCAGGTCTTCGAGGTTCAGCACCCGATTCAAGTCATAGCCCGTGTCGCGCGCGCGCTGGCGCTCGCTCTCGTCGCGCGGCCAGAGCTTGCACTGGATGTTGCCGCCCAAACACTTGATGGCCGCGGCGGAGATGACCGCTTCGGGTGAGCCGCCGATGCCCATCAGCGCGTCCACCGCCGAGGCGTGTGTGGCGGCCTGTAGAGAGGCCGACACGTCGCCGTCGCTGATGAGCTTCAGGCGCGCTCCGGCGGCGCGAATCTGGTCTATCAGCTCCCGGTGGCGCGGCCTGTCCAGCACCACCACCGTCAGTTCTTCGACGCCCTTGCCGTAGGCGCGGGCGATGTTTTCCAGATTGTCCTGCACGGGCGCGTCAATGTCCACCACGTCGCGCGCGGCCGCGCCGACCGCGATCTTGTTCATGTAGACGATCGGGCCGGGCGAGAACATCGTGCCGCGCTCGGAGAGCGCGACCACCGAAACCGAGTTGGGCAGGCCGAGCGACAGCAGGCGCGTGCCGTCAATCGGGTCCACGGCGATGTCGGTGCGCGGCTCATTGCCGTTGCCGATCCGCTCGCCGTTGTAGAGCATCGGCGCTTCGTCTTTCTCGCCTTCGCCGATCACCACGACGCCATCCATATCCACGCTGGCAAGCAGTAGGCGCATGGCGTCCACCGCGGCCTTGTCGCAGGCGTTGCGGTCGCCCTTGCCCATCCAGCGCGCGGCGGCCATCGCGGCCGCTTCGGTCGCGCGCACCAGTTCCATCGCAAGGTTGCGATCAGGTTTCGAGCCAACGGCCATACGAACACCTCCTTTAAGGGTGACGAGTGACGGGTGACAGGTGCCGTGTGAATGCGTTTTGACGGCCTCCCGAACTGCAGAAACGCGCAACGCGCTCACGCGCAACGTCTTCTGTCACCGGCGGGCAAATCATAACATAAAGGGAAGTGAGCGGCAAACAAGTACGGGCGAAGCCGCGCGCACGCATCACCGCGTGAACGAGCAAGCCACTCGCGCGCGGCTTCGCCCGTACGTGCGCGGCTTCACCCTTACCGGCGCGTTGACAGGCGCGCAAGGGGTTGCTATAGTGGAGCGCATGAACCGCATCTCCGGAGCGCTATGATCCCGCTTGCCGTGGGCGTCGGCGTGTTGCTGGTGGTCGCGGCGGGTTTGCTAGCGCTCGCCCTCCATGCGGTTGACCAGTGGACGCGGCCCGCGCGGGTTCGCCCGTCGCGCCACCCGCGTGACTTTGGCTTGCCGTGGGAAGATGTGACCTTTAAGTCGCGCGACGGCATGACCCTGCGCGGGTGGTTCATCGCGCCCACCGCGCCCGCGCCCGCCCGCGCCCTGAGCCTGTCGAACGGGAGCCTGTCGAAGGGTCGCGCCGCGGTCATCTTCTGTCATGGGCATGGCGGCGACAAATCGCCCGACCTCATCTACGCGCCATGGTTCTATGAGCAAGGGTTGCCGGTGCTGTTGTTCGACTTCCGCAACCACGGCGAATCGGAGGGCACACTGACTTCGCTGGGCTACTACGAGCGCAACGACCTGCTGGGCGCGGTGGACCTCTTGCGCGCCAGGGGCTATGAGCGCGTCGGGCTGTTCGGCTTCTCGATGGGCGGGGCGATTTCGATCGCGACCGCGCCGCTCTCCGACGCGGTGGCCTGCGTGGTGGCCGACTCGCCGTTTGCCGAACTTGAGCCGACGCTGGCGATGGCGTTGCGCCGGCGAGGGTTCCCGCGCTGGTTCGCCGTCCCGATGACCCGCGTGGTCTTCTGGCTGGGCGCGCGGCGGCTGGGCTGTGACCCGCGCGAGGCGTATCCGGCCAAGGCCGCGCGCGTCTTCGGCGGGCGGCCACTGCTGTTGATCCTCGGCGAGCGCGACGAATACATCGAGTTGTGGCAAGGCCGCTTGCTCTACGAGAGGGCCAGCGGCCCCAAGGAACTCTGGTTGGTGCCGGGCGCGGGACACCGCCGATCCGATCAGGTCGAGCCGGAGCGCTACCGCGAGAAGGTCATGGGGTTCTTCGCGCGGGTTCTGTGAGCGAAGTTACTTCGCTTCGACATCGGCCCGCGAGAAGCGGCGGCGGAGCGCGGCCATGATCTCATGGCGTTCTGACCGCCAAAGATGGATCGCGGTGGGCAGTACCGAAATAAAGATGACCAACAACACAATCGGCGTGAAGTATTTGTCAATACCGGGCACGACGTTCCCCAACGTGTAGCCGATCAGGGTCACACAGCCCGCCCACAGGAAGCCGCCGAGCAGGTTGAAGCCGAAAAAGCGGCGATACTCCATCTCGGCCGCGCCCGCGACGATGGGCGCGAAGGTGCGAATGAATGGCATGAAGCGCGCGAGCACAATCGTCTTGCCGCCGTGCCGCTCGTAGAAATCTTTGGCCGCCAGCAGGTTCTTGCGCCGGAAGAGCAGGGAGTTTTCGCGGTTGAAAATGCGCGGCCCGGCCTTAAACCCGAACCAGTAGCCGACGTTATCGCCCAGCACCGCCGCCACAAACAACAGCGGCACCAGGATTTTAATGTCCAAACCGCTCTCCGCGTGCGAGGCCAGCAGGCCGGCGGTCAACAGCAGGCTGTCGCCGGGGAAGAAGAACCCGAAGAATAACCCTGATTCGGCGAAGATCACCGCGAACAGGCCGACGTAACCGGTGGTGATTAGGAATTCAGGGCTGATCCATTGCAAAATGTTCATCGTCTATCCTTGTAGATTATGTGTTACACGCTCTGCCGCATCTTTCGACAGGCCCCCGATCCAGTCGGGGACAGGCTCAGGGCGCAGAGTATCGTTGCTTGATTATATCACCCTGAGCCCGCCCCCGATCCAGTCGGGGGCCCGTCGAAGGGCGCGCGCCGGCGGATAAAAGGGAGCCGGACCGCCCACCGCCCGGCGAGGGCAATCGGCGGCAACAGCACGATCGTGGGGATGGGCGGGTCTTTTACCATGAACGCGCCGGTCTGCACCACATCCAGATAATACTTGAAGCCGAGCGCCTGATCGGGCAGGTACCACGGCCAGTTGAAGTCGTATAGCCAATAGAAGCCGCAGACCTGAACCCAGATGAGCGCGGCGGTGCAGAAGGCGGCGTTGATGGTGTTGACGACGATCGCAGTCCGCTCATGGCGTGACGACAGCAGACCGACGATCAGCGCGCCGCACGCCAGCGCGAAGATGGCATCCACCGTGCGCGAGGCGAAGAAGGCGCGGATTTGCTCATCCTCGTTGAACACGCTCAACGAGAAGCCATAGCCCCGGCCAAAGAACAGCGCGGTGTAGACCGCGAAGTAAGCCACTGCCCCGGCCAGCGGGCGCTTGAACTCCCACCCCATCAGGAACATCAGCCGCGCGTAGAGGGCGAGCGGCAATAGCAACAGCAGAAACGCGGGTGTGCGCGTCAGCCGCTCGGTTTGCAGGCGGCCTTCGCGGAACGCGAGATGGGCTTCGCGGGTCGTGGCGACGTCGGCCTGCGCCGCAGTGACGACCGCCTCGTCGTTACCGGCCGCCAGCGCCGCTTCCGCGTCGGCCAGTTGCTTGTGCTCCACTGGCGGGAAGCCGATCACTTTGGCCATCTGGCCATAGCGAGCCGCAATCTGCCGCGCCCAGATCACCGCGCGCTCCGCCGCCGCGGAGGCCGACAGGTCGAGCATGTCGAACAGCACGTCGCCCTGATTGTGCGCGGGGATGCTCGTGCCCAGCAGGATGGCGGTCGTCGGCGCGATGTCGGCCTGCATCGCAGTAGCGTAGCGGCCGGGCAGAATGCCGCGCCCGGCGGCCACAAACGGCACCATCATCACCACATCCTCCGCGCCGCCATGCCCGCCGCCGTCGAGGTGGCCGTGGTCGGCGGTGAAGAAGACCGTCGTGCTGTTCAAATCTACCGCCGACAACAGCCGCCCCAGCCGCTCGTCCACATCCGCCACTGCGCGCGCGTTCTGTGGGCTGAGCGCGCCGAAGCCGTGCGAGGCGTCATCCGGCGCGGTGAAGTGGACGAGCAGGAGATTCGGCTCTTTCTCCTTGAGCATTTTGAGCGCGTCAGCCTCAATTGCGTCGTCCTGCTGGCGCACCGCCTCCAGACGATGGTGCGCGTCGTCGGGGTCAGGCTCGATCAGGATCGTGTCAATTTGATCTTTGAACAGCACCTCCCACCCCGGCGTGCCGGTCAAGGCGGTGGACAGGCCGCCGCGGCGCGCCGCCAGAAAGATGGAGTCGAGCGGCGACGGGCGCGCATCGAAGTTGGTCGTCTGGCCGTGCTGTTCCTGCCATGCGCCGGTGCCAATCACCGTCCAGCCGGGCAGAGAGAGCGACGGCAGGCCGACCCGCATCGGACGGTCTGCGCCTTTGGCGCGCAGGGCGTTCAGGTTGCTCATCTGCTGGGAACTGTCCAGCCGAAGGCCGTCGGCGACGACGATGATCACGCGCGGCGTGAGGGGCTCGGCAGAACCGCCCGGCGCGGCGGCCTGAGCTTGTCGAAGGGCGGTATAAGGCGTCTGGTAGCCGATGAAGGCCTGGAAGCTGAACGCCGCTAATTGGGTCGCGCCAAAAAGCCCCCAGAGGATTAGCGTGAGGGGGATGATGCTCACGGGAATATAAGTTTTCAGAAACTTCATGTTAGATGACGCCTCTGTCTTTGAGGGCGGCAAGTTCTCGCGCAGTGAGGCCGAGCAGGCCGCTGTAGATGGCCTCGTTGCTGCTGCCGAGGTCGGGGCCGAGGTGGGCGATGCGGCCCGGCGTGGCCGACATTTTGGGGATGACGCCCGGCACGGCCAGCGCGCCGACCCGCTCGTCGGGGACGCGCACGATGTTCGCGCGCGCCTGAATGTGAGGATCGGCAAAGAGGTCGGCCACCGAGGCGATGACATCGGCGGGCACTTGCGCCGCGTCGAGGGTCGCCATCAACTCGGCGGCGGTCTTGGTGCGCGCCCATTCGTCAATGATCGCATACAGCGCGTCGGCGTTGGCGGTGCGGGCGGGCAAGGTCGCGAAGCGCTCGTCGGTGAGCAGGTCGTCGCGCTCCATGACCCGCGCCCAACGCCGCCAGAGGCGGTCGGTGTTCGCGTTGATGGCTATCCATTGACCGTCGGCGGTCAGGAAATTCGCGGCCGGCACCACGCCCGGATTGGTGTTGCCCGCGCGCTCACGCACGCGGCGGGTGCGGTCGTAGATGGGGATACTGGCTTCCGACGCCCGCAGAATCGGCTCATAAAGCGCGAGGTCAATCACCTGGCCGCGCCCTGAGCCTGTCGAAGGGCCGCGCGCGTCGCGCCAGTAGAGCGCGGTCATCACGGCAAACGCGCCGGTATAGGCGGCCATATAGTCGGCGACCGCGTAGCCGGAGCGCACCGGCGGTTGTTCGGGATAGCCGGTGACATAAGTCCCGCCGCCGAATGCCGACGCATTGCGATCAAATGCGCCCTTGCGGCGGTAGGGGCCAGTCTGGCCGTAGCCGGAAAGCCGCAACAGCACAAGGCGCGGGTTCACGCCGAGCAGTACCTCGGGCCCCAGTCCCCACGCTTCCAGCGTGCCGGGGCGGAAGTTCTCGACCATCGCATCGGAGACCGCCACCAGCCGCTTGAGCAGGTCTTGCCCTTCAGGATGGTGCAGGTCAAGCGTGACCGATTTCTTGTTGCGCCCTTCTTGCAGCCAGATGAAGCTAAGGCCGGGGCCCAGCGCGGGGTTCTGCCGCGTCGTATCGCCGCGGCCCGGCATCTCGACCTTGATGACCTCCGCGCCGAAGTCGCCCAGCATCGTTGTCATCACCGGGCCGGCGAGGATAGTCGCCACATCCAAGACGCGCAGGCCCTCCAGCGCCAGCGGCGGGGAACTGCTCATGAGCATCACCCATAAGAGGAATGGCGGTATTATACCGAGATGAGGGGCGCATGACAATCCGCGCGGCCGCGCCATCGGCAGTTCGCCTCAAGCACAATGTTCCCATCGCACATCGTCACGGGAGCGCAGGCTTCAGCCGGATAGTGCTATACCCTGCTAGATTCGTTGCAAAGTCTCGGTTAGAAATTGAGGGGACGGCCATTCAGGTATGTTCTGTCCCTGTCCGGCTGAAGCCTGCCCTCCCCATACCGCCTGAACGACTGGGTCAGGCTTGCCCCAACACGGAATTGCGCCGCGGCTCTGCCTTGTCAGATGAACTGCGGCGGCGTATAATCGCGTTCATGCGCTCGCTCGATACCTTTCACCATGCCCTGAGCCGCGGCGATCGGCGCCTCGTGGAGAGCATGGCCCGTCCGGCAGATGTTCAGGCTGCCCTCGACGAGATCCCCTACAGCGCGGAAGACCGCTATCGCTCGCCGTTGAGCGT
>JACQEC010000301.1 GCA_016200765.1 Chloroflexota bacterium
AAGTCAAGCGAGCCAAGGAAGAGATCAAGCGCGTCCAGCGCGAGCTCCGCGACCAACTGCGCGCCCAGCGCCACGAGATGCGCGACACCGTCCGCGCAAGCCTCCGGCACGGGATTCGCCAAGGCATCCGCGCAGGCATTGGGCACGGGATTTCCATGAATATGCCCCACCCGCCGCACCCGCCGAAGCCGCCCAGGCCGCCCAAAATGAAGCGAAGCTTCTCGTTCACATTCCCGGACTTTGACACTGAATTCGGCCCAACCCGGCCTGATGAGCCGGCCCGCGCCGCGCCCAAACGCGAGGTGAGCGAAGAAGAGCGCATGTCCATTCTGAAGATGCTGGAAGAGAAGCGCATCACGCCCGAGCAGGCCGAAATGCTGTTGAGCGCGCTGGGCGACGAATAAACAGACCCGGCAGACGCGGAGGGATCGGCTTCCTCCGCGTCTGCTATGTCAGGCCACTACTATGTTTGCGCTCTTGCGACAACCTAATTTTGCCCGCCTCTGGGTCGGACAACTGATCTCCATGCTCGGCGATTGGGTGCTGTTTATCGCCCTGCCGTTCTACGTCTATGAACTGACCGGATCGGCGCTGACCACCGGCCTGATGTTCATGATCGGGCTCCTGCCCGGCCTGCTGTTCGGCTCGGTCGCGGGCGTGTTCGTGGATCGCTGGGATCGCCGCCGCCTGATGATCGCCGCCGACCTCCTGCGCGCGGTGACCCTGTTGGCACTGCTCTGGGTGCGCTCGGTCGAGTGGCTGTGGCTGGTCTATGCCGTCGCGCTCGTGCAGGCGGTCGTCTCACAGTTCTTTTTCCCCGCGAAGAGCGCCATCATCCCGCGGCTGGTCGGCCAGCAGGACTTGATGGCGGCGAACTCGCTCAACGGCTTGAGCGACTCGCTGACCCGCCTCATCGGCCCGACGATTGGCGGGGTGCTGATGGCGATGTTCGGGCTGACCAGCGTGGTGCTGGTGGATTCGGCGTCGTTCCTGTTCTCGGCCCTGATGATCTATTGGATTGCCGACACGCGCACAGCATCTCTATCAGAAGTTGAGGGGGCAAATCTCGCATCATCCGAGCCGGTGTCGCGCGCGGGCGGCCCGGCGCACCTCTTGAGCGACTGGCTCGAGGGCCTGCGACTCATCAAAAGCCAGCGCCTGCTTAGCGCGCTGTTGAGCATTTCGAGCGTAATCGCGTTTGCCGATGGGATTTTTACCGCGCTGATTGTCGTGTTTGTGAAGGAGGTCGTCCACGCCGGTACGATCGAACTGGGTTGGATGATGGCCGCGCAAGGCGTTGGCGGCCTGCTCGGCGGCCTGACGATGGGCTTCATCCGGCGCCAGTTCCAGCCATCGCGTGTCGTCATCGCCAGTTGCTTTGCCGATGGCGCGCTCTTGTTAGCCATTTTTAACGCTGGACAACTTGGATTGATCCTGGCTCTGTTTGTCATCGCGGGCGTCATGATCATCGCCTTAAACGTGAGCAGTCAGACCCTGTTGCAGGAGGCGACCGCCGACCAGTTCCGGGGCCGCGTTTTCGGCGCCTTGAGCACGGTTGGCGCGCTCGCCCGATTGGGCGGGCTGATACTGGCGGGGGCGCTGGCCGACCTCGTCGGGCCACTGCCGATTCTGGACGTCGGCGGGTTGCTCTGGCTCGTGGCCGGCGTCATGGCCGTGTGGCTGCTTCCCGCGCCTGCCCTTCAGGCCGTTGCCAACAATACGGCAGAATTAGGCATTCCTGAACCTTCAGGGCAAGCCGTCGGCGTATAAGACCGCATCAAGGAGCATCTCATGTCGGAACATGCACACAACCTTCTACCCTTCGTGGAGGAAACGGATCAGAGCTTCGAGTTGGCCGACCTAGTCACGGCGCAGGTATCGGTCTCCAATGTTTCCGGGCCGATAACCATCGCCGCCTGGGATCAGCCCGGCGCGCATCTCCACGCCGTCAAGCGCGCGGGCTCCCAGCGCGTGCTGGACGCGACGCGTATCGTCATCACACAGGCCGGCGACCAGATTACGGCGCGCACGGTCATTGATGAGGATGCGATTCGCGCGGAGGTCATGGGCTTCCTGCGGGGCGAGCGGACGGGCGCAGTCGTCGAGTACCGGCTCCAGTTGCCTGCGGCCTGTGCCGCGCGGGTGAAGACGGTGAACGGCTCGGTCACGATCAGCGGCCTATCGCATCAGGTTGAGGCCAACGCGGTCAACGGCGCGGTGACGCTGACGCACACCGGCGGGACGATCCACGCGGAGACCGTCAATGGGGCGCTGAAAGCCGAGCAGATCGCCGGGCGCGCCCATCTCAGCACCGTCTCCGGCTCGCTTGAACTGCGCGAAGCGTCGCCGACGGACCTGGAGGCGCGCACGGTCAACGGCGACATCCGCGCCCAATTGACGATTGAGGCCGGCGGCCATTATACTTTCAACAGCACCAACGGCAACTGTCAGTTGACGATCCCGGCCGATAGCCGCTGTGCGGTGGAAATGGAAGCCATCAACGGCGGCGGTCAACGGATTGGGATAACGGATAAACGGATTTAGGCGCTCGTTAGCGATGGTGACCACCCCCGATCCAGTCGGGGGCCACGCCCGTCATCGTCTTGCATGAGACCTCGCGACAACCAAGGCGCAAATCCGCTAATCCGTTACGCCGCAGGCAATCCGTTGACCGCCGCAAGCCACAGCGCGCTTGAGATCCTCGGCGCGATTGAGCGCGGCGAATTGAGTGTCGCGGATGCGCTACAGCAGTTAGCCAAAAAAAACGAATGAGGAGCCAACCCATGACGTACTCCCATGACGACGGCGACAGGCGTTTGCAGACAGCTGAACCACCGCGCCCACCGGCGCGCGTATTGGATGTGCCAGCCCTGACCCAGCCCACCACCAACATCGGCAACCTACAGACGCAAGTCCAGCAGATACAGGCGCTGACCGCCGCGCCGGTGTCGCGCAGTCTGCGGCGGCTGGTGTTTGTCTGGCTGCGCATCTTTGTCTATGAGAACAAGCGGGGCAAGGAATCGAAGGTCAACATCGCGATTCCCCTGCCCATTCCCGTGATTGGAGCGGTCTTCCGCCGCCACCTGGGGCTGGGTCAGGCGCTGAAAGCCCTGAGCCTCGCGCAGAGCGGGCCGAACGGCTTTCGTGAGGTCGAGTCCTACGTGGATTCGTGTATGGGCCTTGAATTTATCCGCGTTGAGGAAATCAGCCTTGACCGCGAAAAGCGGGAACTGGTGGTCATCGGGCTTGATTGAAAGGAAAGAAGAATGCTTACGGCCAGCCCAGTCATCGAATCACTCAATCCGAAAACGGCGAGCGATCAGGAGTATGCGGCGCTGAACCGCTTTGGCAACATCCTGCGCGCCGAGCGATTGCCGAACGACCCGCCGATGCCGCTCGAAGAGGAAATCCAGCGCGGGCGCAACATCCCTCCGTTTGTGGATGTTAAGTTTTGGGCAACCCGCCGCGCCGACAGCGCGGAGATTATCGCGACCGCCCTGACCGCCATTCTGCGCACCGGCGACAACGAACATGTGGCACAGTTCGAGATCGAGGTGCTGCCCGAGATGCGGCGTCAAGGTCTGGGCCGCCAGTTGCTGGCGCGGGTGGCGGGAACGGCCAAACAGGAAGGCCGGCGGCTGATGATTACCGACACCAGCGAGCGCATTCCGGCCGGCGAAGCGTTCATGCGGCGACTTGGCGCCGCGATGGGACTGGCGACGCACGTCAACCAGCTCGATCTGGCCGAGCTCAACCACGACCTGGTGCGCCTCTGGCTGGAGCAAGCCCCCCAGCGCGCCCCGGGGTTTGAAATCGGCTTCTGGCCGGGCGCTTATCCCGAAGAGGATTTGCAGGCCATCGCCGAACTGAACGACGTGATGAACACGGCCCCGCGCGACCGGTTGGAGGTTGATGATATGCATTTCACGCCGGAGCAGTTGCGCCAGATGGAGCAAGCCAACGCCCAGCGCGGCGTGGAGCGTTGGACGATGTACACGCGCGAGACGCAAAGCCGGGCGTTTGCCGGCTTTACCGATGTCTATTGGCATCCAAATCGTCCGCAGATCCTCAATCAGGGCAATACCGGCGTCTTTCCCCGCTACCGCAGCAAGGGGCTGGGGCGCTGGTTGAAGGCCGCGATGATCGAGAAGGTCCTGCGCGACCGTCCAGAGGTGCGCTATATTCGCACCGGCAACGCCGACTCCAACGAGCCGATGCTGAAGATCAACACCAATCTGGGGTTCAAACCCTACCAATCGCAGTGCGTCTGGCAGGTGGAAACGGATAAGGTGCTGGATTACCTGCGCCAAGCCGGGGAAACGGTCGAGTAGGTCGCGGCGTTGCCGATGCACCTGTCCGAAACGCGCTTTGAGCAGTTAGTGGCCGAAGCGATTGACGCCCTGCCGGAGGCCTTTGCGTCGCGCCTGCACAACGTCGAGGTGGTCGTCGAGGGCTGGCCGAGCCGCGCCCAACTGCGCCACGCCGGTGTGCCGCACAACTCAACCTTGCTGGGGCTCTACGAAGGCGTGCCGCTGACCGAGCGCACGAGCGGCTACGGATTGGTCTTGCCGGACAAGGTCACGATTTTCAGCGGCCCCATCGAGCAGATGTGCGCGAGCGAAGACGAACTGCGGGCGCAGATTGCCCACACCATCATCCACGAATTCGCGCACTTTTTCGGCATCAGCGATGACCAACTGCGGCGGATGGGCGCGTACTGAAGCGGGACGGGTGACGCTCTTGAATTTTGGATTTGTGATTTTAGATTTTTCGCGCAGCGTGTCAGTCTAAAATCAACCCCCGGCCCCGCTCGGCTGTTGCGTCACTCGCCCCTCTGACGGGGGTGCGCTCGCCGCCATCCACTTCTTGAACTCCTCGTCGAAGTGCCGGTGGTAGATGAGATAGAAGCGATCGAACTCGTCAAAGGTGTTTTGCACGAGCGCCTGGAATCGCTCCTGCGTCACCACCGCCTTCACCAGCGCCAGATCGTAGTCGCCGACCTTCTCCGGCAACAGCCGGTAGACGCTGTCGGCCAACTCCTTTTTCTTCGCCCCGGGCGGCCGCGCAATGGACTGATCCACCGCCTTTTCGCTCAGGCGATAGGCGGCGAGTACGGCGTGCCAGATGATTGGCTTCAGCGCCGCCTCAACACCGGCCCCCAGCATTCGCCCATCTGCGGCGCGCAAGCGCGGGTAGATGACCAGCAGTAACGCTAACACGCCACTGCTCACGGCGACGCCGGCTAACAGCATGTTCAGTTCACTGGGTGTCATCGCTTCTCCTCCCCGCCTGTCGGGCCCATCTATTCGCGGAAGAACTTGACGACCTTAGCCCGTTCGGCCTCACTCGGCAACACTTCGATGAAGGTGATCCGGTGCCATGGCAAGATGAACTGCTCGGCCTCACCGTCTATATACGTCAGGCGGCCGCCGTCACGTTTGCGCATGTTCGTCACGATGACACTGCTGTCGCCGGGCTTGGGCAGGTCTTCCATCTCGGCCAGAATCGGATCTTCGTTGGGCAGATGTAAGATGATGGTGAAGGCCAAGGGGCTCTCCTAAAAATCAATTCTCAGGCTGACTTGCCCAAAGCGCAGCTCGTCGCCCGGCTGGAGCGTCTGCGGGCGATGGGAGGCCAGGCGCAGGCCGCGCACATAGGTGCCATTCAGGCTATTCAAGTCTTCCAACATGACCTGCTGGCCGGAGCGGAACACCCGCGCATGGCGGCGCGAGACGCCCTGCGCCACCGGCACAACCCGCCCAAGGTCAATCTCCGGGAAGGCCGAGACGGATGGGTCAGTGCGGCCAATCAATAACTCCGTCTTGAGCACAAAGTCAACCCGCTGGCCGTTTTCGGGCGCGATGAGCGCAAACTTGATAAACGGCGCGGTGGCGCGGTTCGTGGGCAAATCCTGCAGCATACCGGTGTTGACTGACACCGAGTTCAACAAGTTGTCGCCGCACTCGTCACAGAACAGGGTGTTCGGCGGGTGCGCGGCCCCGCACGATTTACAGCGAATCATTCTTCTTCCAGTTTCGCAGAGCGGGTAGAGGAAGCGGGCTTCGCCCCTACGGGCGCAGCGGCGCGACCGGCGGCCGAGAGGTTGCGCGTGCCATAGCGGATGCGCTTGCGCCCCTCGGTGGTCAGATGGCCGGTGCGTTCGAGTTCAGCCGCTTCCAGCAGCGCCACCCGCGCCAGTTCCATCTCGCCCAGATTGAGCAGGTGCGTCGTCAGGTTTTGCAGGCGCGTCTGGGCGCGGCGGTGATCGCCGCTCTCGGCTTCCTTGATCGCCTTGTCCTGTATCTTGAACACGGCGACCCGCCCGACCAAATCCATCAGGTCGGCCGGCGCGGGCGCGGCCTCGGTCAAAGCCGGGTCAAAGGTTATGGTCAGCTCGGAATCCACTTCGCTCAAGGCGGTGCTGTCCGGCTGTAACAATTCGCCGCTGAGCTGACCCTGCAGAATCCGCGCCGCGCCGGGCCGGCGCGGCTCGACCAACATCTCGATCAGCACCTGGATAGATTGATCCACCTCCAGCGCGCCCAACATCAACCGGTCGTTTTGGAGCGACAGACGCGAAATGTCCGGGCTAAGGCGGAACACATCCTTGATCTGACCGTTGGCGTCGGTGTGAAGCGTCAACTGGAGGTTGCGCGCAACCACGTTTGCCAGCTGGCTGAATCGCTCCTGAAACACATCCACCAGTTTGTCTGGTGAGTCAACGAAAGAGGAATAGCCGCCGCTGCGCGCGGCCATCTCATCCAGCAGTTGATCGTTCCAGGCCGCGCCGAGTCCCAGCAACGTCAAGCCAATCTTGTCGCGGCTGGCCGCGTCGGCGACTTCAAGACATCCAGCTTCGTCGCCATAGGTGTGCCCGTCGGTCAGCAAGATCAGATGGTCGAGCGTGTCCGGGGTGCGCCACTTGTAAATCTCGGCCATGCCGGCGCCCA
>JACQEC010000302.1 GCA_016200765.1 Chloroflexota bacterium
CCGGGCGGTGTGGTCGAACTGGCCGATTACGACAAACTGCAAGCGGACGTGATAAGCGCGTTGGCCGAACTGGCTGACCCCGCCGACGGCCAGCCAATTTTCGCGCGCGTGGCGCGCAAGCAGGATTTGGGGGCGCTCGGCCTGCAGAACGACAACGCCGGCGACATCTTCGCGCAGGCGCGGCAGGGCTACCTGTTAAGCGGTCAGCGTGACCGCCCCGCCGTGCTGGAGCCGGCCACGCCACTGGGCGCCAGCGGCTACGACGCCAACACGCTGGCGATGCGCGGCATCTTCGTCGCCAGCGGCGCGGGCATCCGCAGTCAAGGCCGACTGCCGGCGGCGCGCGCGCTGGACGTAGCGCCAACGTTGGCCGCGCTGCTGCGCTTCACGCCGCCGACGACCATCGAGGGCAAGGCGATCGAGGGACTGCTGAAGTGATTTTTGGGCGTATATCAGTTTAGGCGCGCCTGACGGGTGGCGAGTGACGGGTGACAAGTGACGGGTGTCGGGTGTCGGGCTGTTTCTTCTCACTCGTCACCCGTCACCCGTCACGTTTCTGCCCGGTCAGTCCGTCGGCGCGCTCAAGGTCAGCCGTGTTCCGCCGCCCACGCGCGGCTCAATATGGAGTTCGCCGCCCAGCGCGCGCGCCCGCTCGCGCATGTTCCGCAGGCCGTGGCCGGAGGATAACGGTGAGTCTTGCGGGTTGAAGCCAATGCCGTTATCATCTACGCTCAATCTCAACTGGCCGTTGTGCTGGCTAAGGGTGACCTCTACCGATGTGGCGCGGGCATGCTTGCGCACGTTGGTCAGCGCCTCCTGCAGGATATGGAGAATCTCGACGGCGTGTTCCGGCGCTAACCGCGTGGAATCGAAACCGTCGCCGCGCACGTTGACCGCGAGGAACGAATTGGCGCGCAGGTCGCGCGCGAGTTCTTCGATGCCGCGCGGCAAATCGCCGCCCTGGAAGCGCTGGGGGCGCAGGTCGAGAATGTAGTTGCGGATGTCGCGGATAACGCCGTTCAGGTCGTGGATGGCGCCGGCGATGCGCTGGGCCGCAGCCTGCGGCTCGTCGGTGAGGCGGTGCTGGCCGTCTTCGAGCATCAAGCCGATGGCGTAGATGGACTGGATAATGCCATCGTGCAGGTCCATGCCGAAGCGCTCGCGCTCCTGCAAGATAGCCAACTGCTGGGTCTGGCGATAGAGTTGGGCGTTCTCGATGGCGATGGCCGCCTGCGTGGCGAACATTTCCAGCACCTGCTGATCGTGCTCGGAGAAGGCCACATACGCTGGCCCGTCGTCGTCGGATTCCGGCAGCTTATCGGTCAGGTAGAGGTCGCCGATAATTTTGCCCTTTGAGGTAATCGGCACGCCGAGCAGAGAGTGCATCGGCGGATGGTTGGGCGGAAAACCGACCGAGCGGTCGTCACGCGCGATATCGGGTATGCGGATCGGTTCACCTTGTTTGATCAGGATGCCCAGCAGACCGTGGCCGCGCGGCGGCGGTCCCACCTGCGCGCGCTGCTCCGGTGAGAGACCGGAGGTGATGAACTGGTCAATATACCGCCCCTGCCCATCGAGCACCCCCAGCGCGCCATAGCGGGCGTTCGCCAGGCCGCGGCTTAAATCAATCACCTTCTGCAAGACGGTCGCCAGATCAAGCTCGGTCGTGAGGGCGAGCGCGGCGTCATGCAGGGCGGCGAGCTGCTCGGTGCGCTGGCGGACCTCGGCCTCGCGCTTGTCAATGATGCCGAAGACCCACAGGGAGAATAGCGCCGCGCCGAGCCCCAGCATCGCCAGCGCGAACAGGTCGCCCCGCAGACTGCGGCTCTCGGCAAAGAGCCATGAGCGCAGTTGCAGCTGGATTAGCCAGAACGCCAGCGGCAGAATGACGCTGAACAGCCGCAACCCGCGTGTGCTGAGTTTGATCCGCATAGGTTGATGTCTCAAGGGAGATTATACCCTCAGGCGGGCGTTGGCGCAACGGCTCAACTTTCCATTTTGGGCGGCAGGTGATATTCTATAGGTTGTCCGGTCAGGCTCTGTGTTCTGGATTGTGATGGCAAGGCGAAGCCCGCCGGAACTATTGAGAATGACGATTAGACCCGCAGAGCGAGGGCGTAGACGGCGACTACAAGGTCTGATAGGGGCGGTCTGTCTGGTGTTTTATCTGACCGGGCTATGGAACGCGGCCCTGCCTTCTAGTGCGAAGGTCGCGCCGCCTGAGCCATTGACCGCGCCACCCGCGCCGATCAGCGCGCCGGTGGTTTTTACCACCGGCACATTTCCCAACCAGATTGCCTTTGATGGGACGAACGTCTGGATCACCAACCGGTACAGCGACAACGTGAGCGTCCTGCGGGCGACCGACGGCTATCACGTCATGACCCCCACCGTCGGCATGGACCCGATCGGGATCGCCTTTGACGGCGCGAATATGTGGGCCGTGAGCAGCACCGACGGCAACCTCTACGTCTTGCAAATTGGCGATGGCGCGCTGGTGATGACCGCGACAGATGGCGTGCGCCCGCAAGCGATCGCTTCTGACGGCACTTACATGTGGGTAACAAGTGACACGCCCAGCCAAGCCGCCGACGGCCTGGTGAGGTTGCATAAGATCAGCGACGGCAGACCCCCCCCGATAGGGTTCGCGTGCCAATTCACGCCGGTCAACAGTCCGACCGCCGTCGCCTTTGACTCGACCAACAAGAACATGTGGGTGACGAGCGGAAACACCAACATCGCGACCGCGTATCGCACCAGCGATGGCTGTCAGGTGATGACCACGACCGTTGGGCTGGCGCCGCTCGGCATCGCCTTCGACTCGGTGAACCAGAACATGTGGGTGACGAACGCCGGCGGCAACAACGTGAGCGTCCTGCGCGCCAGCGACGGCTATCATGTGATGACGCCCACCGTCGGGACATACCCATCCGGCATCGTCTTCGACGGGACGAATATGTGGGTGACCAATGTCTTGAGCAACAGCGTAAGCGTTCTGCGCGCCAGCGACGGCGCGCTGGTCAACACGGTGTCGGTCGGCACCGGGCCGTTTGGCATTGCCTTTGATGGAACACACATCTGGGTTGCTAACTCCTACGACAACACCGTCAGCCAGATCACGCTGACGTTCAGGACGCTGTTGCCGGCGCTTATCAGGTGAGCATCATAAGGGAGAGGGCATGGAAATGAAGGCTTATTGGGCGGTGGTCTGGCGGCGCTGGTGGATTATCGCCGTGCTCGTCGTGGTGGTTTTGGGCGCGTCGTACGTGCTCACGCCGAAACCGACGACGACCTGGACGGCGACCATGCGGTTCACCATCGGGCTGGCCGCCACCGGCAGTCTGACTGGCACGCTCTATTACGACCCGGCCTACTATGATTGGCTCGTCTCGGAGTATCTGGCCGACGACTTCTCCGAGGTGGTCAAGTCGGCGGTGTTCGCGGAGGATGTCAGCCGCTGTGCCGGGCAGGGCGTGTCGGCCGGCGCGATACAGGGCGCGGCCAACACCCAGAAACTGCACCGCATCATCAGCCTGACCATCAGCGGGCAGGACGAGAAGCAGGTCGGCGCGATTGCGGAGTGCGCGGCCAAATCATTGCGCGAGAACAACGCCAAGTATTTCGCCCAACTGAACACCTACCGCGCATCGGTGACGGTCATTGACGGGCCGAACCTTTCGGTGTCGGCGGCCGGTCTGCGCGAGCGCATTGACCTGCCGATCCGCCTGCTGTTGGCGGCTATCGCCGGGGTCGCGCTGGCGTTCCTGATTGACTATCTGGACGACTCGGTGCGCGACGCGCGCGACGTGGAACAGGCGGGGCTCAAGGTGCTGGGGGAAATCCCGCACCGCGCGCGATGACATGGGGCCCCTCGAAAGTCACTTGACAAGCTGGCAGGCTTCCGCTCGTTGCTCGTGGCGGATAGCCATATCCGCTACTGAAGACCGCTGGATTGTCAAACTCAGCGGGAGCGACCTTCGTCATTAATAGCCAGCGGTGCCAGCAGTGAGCCAGCCCCCGGGTATAAGGTAGTATGCCAAACGGTTTTCAAGGTCCAAAAGAAGAATGGGATCGAATGGAAGCCCCTCTGCTTGAGATCGACCAACAGCTGCGTCTGTTCGCGCAAGCTAATCGCATGGAGTATTCAAGCAATTACCACAGCTGGCCAGAACGTTCACTCGAATGGCATAAGAACAGAGTCATTCGGACGATCCAGATTTATCTACAAGACGAAAAGAAACTAACCTTCAACATCTGGCTGTGTGCCTATCAAGCCAGAATGGGGAGACGCTGGAAAAACACATATTTAATAAAAGATGCTTCGTTTGACGTAATCCGTGATAACCTTCGTCAGCTATTAGGCGATGGGGTTAAGATTCTAGAAGCGTGGGATGAGTCGACTCTTGAGTTAATACCAGATCCGAAATAGTTGTTGCGTGTGGCCTGCTGTTGTCGCCAACTCTCTCGACCCGGTGCTACATGAATGAATTGACAGGCCCTGGATGTCCGCCGTTACCTTTTGTTGAATGATGAACCTCATGCTACAATGCCCCCGATTCAAGTCGGGGCCGGAGTGTGTTCGTGGATTTACGGGACTACGCCAAAATTATCCGCAAGCGCGGCTGGGTTATTCTGCTGGTCGCGCTGGTGGCGGTCGGCAGCGCCTACGTCTTTAGCAAGATTCAGACGCCGATCTATCGCTCGACGATCAAGTTGAGCATCGAGCCGGCGCGCGCCTCGGACTACGGGCAGACGCTGGCGATTAAGAACGTTCTGCGGAACTATGTCGAACAACTGCGCACGCGGAAGATGGCTCAGCGTATCATCGCCCAGCTGCAGCTCGACATCGGCGATACCGCCCTGTTGAGCAAGGTGGCGGTCACCTCCGACGAAGCCAATTACACCATCGAGATCGAAGCCAAAGACCCCATCCCCGATGTAGCCCCGCGCATCGCGCAGACCTTCGCCGATCTGTTTGTCGAAGAGCGCCTGATCCGCAACCTCGAAGTGGATCAACGTGATCGCATCCTGACCTCCATTACCGACAGCGCCACCTCGCCGGAACTGTTCTCGCCCAAAACCAGCATCAACATGCTGGCGGGCGGCGTGCTGGGCGCGGTGGTCGGGCTGGTGATCCTCTTTGTGCTGGAATGGCTGGAGTCGGACATCGTGCGCAGTAGTGAAGATGTCGAGCGGTATATCGGCATCGCGGTGATCGGCTCGATACCGACCATCACGACGCGCGAGACCAACGCCGCCTCCTCGACGCGCGGCGGGTTGACCTTCTGGAAGCGGGCCTGAATCCGCTCATCCGTTATCCCAATCCGTTGAACATTCATCACCCGTTTGGGGAGTTGGCATGTTGAATAACCGCACGAGCGCGCTGATTACCTTGAGCAACCCGCGCTCGCCCATCAGCGAGGCCTACCGCGCACTGCGCACGAATATCGAGTTTTCCACTTTTGACAAGAAGTTGCGAACGCTGGTCGTCACTTCGCCTAGCCCGGAAGAAGGCAAGTCCACCACGCTGGCGAATCTGGCCGTGACGATGGCGCAATCCGGCAAGCAGGTGATTCTGGTAGATTGCGACCTGCGCAAGCCGTCGCAGCACCTTGTCTTCGGCGCGCGCAACGACCGCGGGCTGACCAGCCTGATGATCCCCGATGCGCCGCTGGATAAACCCCCTCTGCAACCCACCGCGCAGGAAGGGCTGATGCTGTTGACCGCCGGGCCTCTGCCGCCGAACCCCTCCGAGATGCTGGGCTCCAAACGGATGGACGAGATTATCGCCGTGTTGAGCGAGCGCGCCGACATCGTCATCTTCGACGCGCCGCCGATCCTCGCCGTGACGGACGCCGCGGTGCTGGCGACGCGGGTGGACGGCGTGCTGTTGGTCATCAACGCCGGACGCACCAAGCGCGACCACATGCAGAGGGCGCACGCCCTGCTGAGCAAGGTCAACGCGCGGCTGATTGGCGCGGTGCTGAACAACGTGAAGTTTGATCAGAGCCTGCACAAATATTACGGCGAGGAATAACCATGAAGGGCCTGATCCTCTCCGGCGGCAAAGGCACGCGCCTGCGTCCCTTCACCTACACCGGCGCAAAGCAGTTGGTGCCGGTCGCCAACAAGCCGGTGCTGTTTTATGCGATTGAAGACCTCGTAGAGGCCGGTATCCGCGACATCGGCATCGTCATCGGCGACACTGGCGACCAGATACGCGCCGCGGTGGGCGATGGCTCCCGCCTGAACGCTCAAGTCACGTATATCCCGCAGGAGGCGCCGCTGGGGCTGGCGCACGGCGTCAAGATTGCCCGCGGCTTTATCGGCGCTGAGTCGTTTGTGCTGTTCCTCGGCGACAATTTCATCCGCGACGGCATCGTCTCCGAGGTGCGCCACTTCGCCGAACGCGCGCTCAACTGCCAGATCATGCTGCACCGGGTTGAGCACCCGGAGAATCTGGGCGTGGCGGTGCTGGATGGCGACCGCGTGGTCCGGCTGGTCGAGAAGCCGCGCGAGTTTATTTCCAATCTGGCGCTGGTCGGCATCTATATGTTCGACCCGCATATCTTTGAGGCGATTGAGCAGATCAAACCCTCACCGCGCGGCGAACTGGAAATCACCGACGCGATTCAGCAGTTGCTGGATATGGGCTATCGGGTGGGGCATCAGATTGTCAAAGGCCACTGGATAGACACCGGCAAAGTCTCCGACATGCTCGACGCGAACCGGCTGGTGCTGGAGACGATTGAAACGCTGATCGAAGGCGCGGTAGATGGAGGCTCCAAAGTCATCGGCGGCGCGATCATCGAAGCGGGCGCGCAGGTGATAGACAGCGTGATTCGCGGGCCGGTGATCATCGGCGCGAACACGCGCATCGAGCGCGCCTTCGTCGGGCCGTTCACAGCCATCGGCCACGACTGTCTGATCACTCACGCGGAAATTGAAAACAGCATCGTGATGGAGAACAGCCAGATCAAGAACGTGCGCGACCGCATCTCCGACAGCCTGATTGGCCGCTTCGTGGAGGTCTCGCAGTCGCCGCCGGTGCCCAAGACCCTGCGCCTGATGCTCGGCGACCATAGCCAGGTGGGGGTGTTGTAGCCAGCAGCAAAAGATTGGATGGCTCAACTCCTCGTGTCAATACGCTTCGCGGCGGTCATCTTCGCAGTGGTCGTGCCGGGCGGCAACATTTGACGTACAGAGGTTTCGGAAACCCGATCGTGGGCTTGCTAAAGGAGGTAGCGCATGAGACGTCAACGAGTCTGGATGTGGCTCATCATCGGGTTGGCGCTGGCGAGTGTGGCCGCCGCGCCGGCCAGCGTGCCCGCGCAGTGGGTGCGCTTCAACACCAGCAACGCGCCCACCGCGACCGCCGCGCACATGCTCGCCTACGACAGCAAGCGCGGGGTGGTGGTCAAGTTTGGCGGGTCAGATAGTAACGGCGACCTCATCAATGAGACGTGGGAATTAGACCCGCGCACGCGAACATGGACGAAGCGTACGCCGGTTCATGCGCCGCCCGCGCGCACTAGCACTGCAATGGTCTATGACGTGGCGCGTCATGTAACCGTGCTGTTCGGCGGGTATAACTTCAAGTATCTGGATGATACCTGGCTCTGGGATGGCACGGACTGGACACAAGTCTTCCCCGCGCATAGTCCGGCGGCTCGTACAGGAGAAGGAGCAGCCTACGATTCGCGCCGACAGCAGGTCGTCGTCTTTGGTGGAGTAGGCTACTACCCTCCCGGCTTCTTCGATGACCTGTGGCGGTGGGATGGCACGGATTGGAGCGAGCGCGCCGCTTCTATTCGACCCCCGGCGCGTGCCTCTATGGCTTTCGCGTATGACAGCCATCGCGATGCGCTGGTGGTCTTTAGCGGAGGATCCCCGACAGGTAGTATTTATACCGATACCTGGGAATGGATCAATAACGCCTGGACGCAGCGCCAACCGGTGACAGTTCCCGTCGCACGCGTCTATGCGGCTAGCGGCTACTCGCCGACCGGCGGGTACACGATGTTTTTTGGGGGCGAGGATGCCGAGCTGGTCTTCCGCAGCGATACGTGGTTATGGGAAGGCACGAACTGGATGCAGAGCACCGGCCCTCGGCACCCTTCAGGGCGTACGAATGAATATGGTGCCGTCTATGTCTCTGGCCTGCGTGGGATCCTGATGCATGGCGGCTATGATTTCACGCGCTTAACCGATACATGGCTGTTCGCCGATCCACGCTGACCTTTCAAGTGACGAGGTTTTAGACATCGGGCGTTTGCCCGCGAAAGGAGTCGGTATGAAACGTAAACTCACCCTCGCGGCGATGACACTGGCAACCAGAGCGCGCAGACGTTCGCCCTTCACTGTAGTTGAGTTAGGCCATCCGCGCGGAAGTCGTTAAAAAGCCAAAGGCGAATGATCATGCGAATTGTCTTAGATGCCATGGGCAGCGACAGCCGCCCCATCGCCGACGTGGCCGGCGCGGTGGACGCCGCGCGCGAGTGGGGCGTCGGCGTCGTTCTGGTTGGGCCGGAAGCGCAATTAAAAGCCGAGCTGGCGAAGCATAACACGCGCGGCCTGCCGCTAGAGGTCATCACCGCGACGCAAGTGATCGAGATGCGCGAGCATCCGGCCAACGCCGTTAAGGAGAAGAAGGATTCGTCCATCGTCGTCGGGATGCAATTGGTGAAGCGCGGCGACGCCGCGGGCTTCGCTTCGGCAGGCAACACCGGCGCGGTGATGGCCGCCGCGCTGTTCACGCTAGGGCGTGTCAAGGGCGTGAAGCGGCCCGGGCTGGCCGCCGTCGTGCCGCGCGATGTTCAGCCCCTGCTGGTGATTGACGTCGGCGCGAACACCGACTGC